>JAJRDF010000107.1 GCA_028678555.1 Methanomicrobiales archaeon | reverse complement strand
ACCCACAGGGGGATGCTGATGAAATTGAAGAGGTTCTTGTAGAACGAGAGCCAGTAGATCTCTTCCTTGTCCAGGTGGCCGGGAAGGTTGTCCAGGTCCAGGGTCTTCACATCATGGCCCAGGGCTTTGACCTTCTCCCGGGAGTATTCGCGTACCTTCACCAGCCGGTCAAGGATCTCCTGCATATCCTGCAGCCCGTCCAGGTTCAGCAGGGTCTCGATTTCATAGGGGAACATCATACGGTATCTCCACCGGAATCTTCGCTGGAAACCTCAATTTCACATGGCGAGGATTAATTGATATATCAAAACCTCTATATATAGGTTATACATTCTAACCTCCGCCGTCGATGGGGCGATCCCCTGCGGTTCCCGGGACGCCTGGAGCCCCCGGCCGATCCCTCCCGGGTTCTCCCGGTGATTTCCAAATTTTTAGAAGTAAAAGGTATGTATAAATCCCCCGCATCCCCATGGAAACGATCATGATGAGACGACTGATCCTTCTCTTCATCGCCTGCATGGTGATCGCCACCGCCGCCATCGGCGGTGTCGCTGCGGCGGCAGAGGATACGACGAAAGAACGACTGATCCACACCTCTGCCACCGGTGAGGTGACCACGACACCGGACCAGGCCGAGATCTCGGTCTCGGTCCAGACCGAGAACATGGATCCGAAACGTGCCCAGGCAGAGAACGCGGCGATCATGGCAGATATCATCGCTGCCCTGAAGGGGGCCGGTGTCGCTGAATCGGATCTGAAGACCACCGGCTTTTCCATGTACCCGGTCTACGATGAGAGCGGCTCGATCTTTGCGAAGAACATCAAGTACTACCGGGTGACAAACACCCTGCTCATCACCGTGAAGGACATCAGCAGAACGGGGGACCTGCTGGATCTCGCAGTGGCGAACGGTGCGAACAACGTGAACGGCGTCTCCTTCACGATCTCGGATGAGAAGCAGCAGGCACTGCGTGATGATGCCCTGACAGAAGCCGTTCAGCTGGCCCGGGCCGACGCCGATGCGGTGGCAAAGGCGGCCGGTCTCACCATCACCGGAGTACGGGAGATCACGGCAGGCGGCGGGTATGTCCCCTATGCCCGTGCCGAGATGTCCTATGCCGACGGGAAGGTGGCAGCAATCGTTTGACGATCGTCGGTGGTATTCTTCTGCAGCGTACTACTGGGACGCTCTCGGGGGCTCACCGCCCCCGCCGCGTGGGCACCCCCCGCCGGTTATCTGGGATTTGGGATCTTTCCGGGTACAACCGACATGGAGATACTATCCTCCCGTCGAGGGGAGGAACCGGGAGGGGGCAGAGCCCCCTCCCGACGAAATCAAGTACACGCCGGGGGAGATTCGATATACAGGTTCCCGCCTCCCGCCCCTCTCCAGCCACCTTTATCCATTCCGCCGCAGAGAACTCCCTGCAGACATGACCGGGAAGCTCCGGGAGAGGATGGCATGGGCAGGTGCGATCTGGCTCTCGGGCATCGGGATCACCACCCTCCTGGGGTTCGCCCTCCTGATCCTCATCTACCTGGAGGGGATGGATCTCTCCATCCCGTACCTCTTCCTGGTCCCCATCCTGATGGCCTCCTTCCGCTACCTCTGGCGCGGGGTCATCTACTCGGCGGTGATCGCGTCCGCGTACGTGGCCATTGCGACCGTGCTCCTGGGGGGATCTCCCTGGGTGGCCCTCCTCCAGGCCATCATCTTTGTCTGGGTCGGGGTCTTTGTCGCATACCTGACGGTGAACCTGAAGCGGGAACAGGGGCGGTACCGGGCGATCTTTGACAGCGCCGAATCCGGGATCTGCATCTTCTCGCCGGACCTGGGCAGGATCTCCGACGTGAATCCGCGCTGTGCCTCCTGGCTGGGGTATCAGAGGACCGAGCTCCTGGGACGGGAGTTTGCCACCCTCTGGAAGGAGCCCCGGGCCCTGGAGTCCCTGAACCGCACCCTGAAGGAGAAGGGATCCGCGGGGGACGTGGAGGTGGAGCTGGTGGCACGGGACGGGACCCCCCGCTGGGGCCTCGCCTCCCTGGTCCCGGTACCGGATGGATCCCTGCTCCTCACCCTGGTGGACATCACCGCAAGGAAGGAGGCAGACGCCAGGCTGCAGCAGTACCAGGAGCACCTGGAAGGGAAAGTGGACCAGCGGACCCGGGAGCTGGAGCAGGCGAACCTGCAGCTCCTCACCGAGGTCGCTGATCGGAAGCGCGCCGAGCAGGCCCTCCGGATCCGGGACGCCCACCTCTCGGCCATCTTCGAGGCAGCCCTCCGGGTGGCCTACATCATTACGAGCATTGAGGGGGTGGAAACCACGATCCTGGACTTCTCCCCCGGGGCGGAGCACACGTTCGGCTACCGGAAGGACGAGGTGGTGGGAAAACCGGTGGCCCTGATCCACCTCCCCGAGGATCTCCCGCGGCTTGCAGGATACCAGGAGAAGATGCAGAAGAAGGGTGTGGAATACTCAGGGGAGCTCACCATGGTACGGAAATCGGGTGAGCGGTTCCCGGTCCTCTTCTCCATGTACCCGCTCCCGTCGCCAGACAGGATCCTGACGCGGGCTGTCTGCGTTGCCATCGACATCACCAAGCGGAAGCAGGCCGAGGAGAAGATCCGGGCGTCCCTGGAGGAGAAGGAGCAGCTCCTGCAGGAGATCCATCACCGGGTGAAGAACAACATGCAGGTGATCTCGGGATTCCTGGCCCTCCAGGCCAGGAAAATCAGGGATCCCGCCGTGCAGCAGATGTTCACGGACAGCGAGCACCGGATCCGGACGATGGCCCTGATCCACGAGAACCTGTACCAGTCCCGGTCCTTTGGCCGGATCCGGATGCAGGAGTACCTGGGCCGGCTCACCGATTTCCTGCTCCGGTCCTATGCAGACCTGGCGGCCAGAGTG
The DNA here is from genome assembly GCA_028678555.1 of Methanomicrobiales archaeon. Classification (GTDB taxonomy): domain Archaea; phylum Halobacteriota; class Methanomicrobia; order Methanomicrobiales; family JACTUA01; genus JAJRCY01. Next base: position 3,706 of record JAJRDF010000107.1, on the reverse strand, counting down.
AAGGTCTCCCTGGAAGCCGGCGATATTACGATGGACATCGATACCGCCATCCCCTGCGGGCTCGTGGTGAACGAGCTGGTCTCCAATGCCCTGAAGTACGCCTTCCCGGAGGGGAGAACAGGGACCATCCGGATCTCCCTGGCCCAGGAACCCGGCGGGGCCCACGACATGGTCATCTCGGATGACGGGATCGGACTTCCCCAGGGGGTGGACTTCGAGGGCACGGACACGCTGGGCCTCTCGCTGGTCCATGGGCTTGTCACCACCCAGCTGGGGGGTAGCATCGCCATAGAGCGGGGGCAGGGGACCACGTACCGGATCAGGATACCGGCACGGGAGAATCCGAAGGAGACCTGACGCGCCGGGAGGGATCGGGACCCTTCTCCGGCCTCCTCTGTGGTGAGGGGAGGAGGCATCCGGCGCACGATGCTTCGCGAAGGGGCAGGCTTAATATCAGGGTTTCCAGAATGGATGGGTAAGGAGGTCATCTCGCGTGGTTCGGGCCAATATCCTTGTGGTGGAGGACGAATTTATCACGGCACGGCATATCGCCGACAGCCTGAAGGAGCTGGGCTACGGGGTCACCGGCATCGTGGCAACGGGTGAGGAGGCGGTGAAGAAGGCGGCGGAGACCCGCCCGGATCTGGTACTGATGGACATCCGCCTGAAGGGCTCCATGGACGGGATCCAGGCAGCGGAACAGATCGCCTCCCTTGAGATCCCCATCGTGTACCTGACCTCCTACTCCGATGACAGGACCATGGAGCGGGCCAAGATCACCGAGCCTTACGGGTACCTGATCAAACCCTTCACCGACACAGAGCTGAAGACCACGCTGGAGATGGCCATCTATAAGCACCGTCGGGAGCGGTCCACCCGGGAACAGGCCGAGTGGTTCCGGAAGACGCTCGTCGCCATCACCGACGGGGTCATCACCACCAATATCGAGGGGTTCATCACCTTCATGAACCCGGCCGCCGAGGTCATCACCGGTTGGGCAAGCCGGGACGCCTTCATGCACCCGCTCCCGGAGGTGCTCCGCCAGTTCCGGGAACGGTCCGGGATCCCCATCGACAACCCCGCCCTCCGGGCCATCCGGGAGGGAAACCTGGTGACAGAACCCGCCGACACGGTGCTCACGGCGAAAACGGGAGCCAAGTGGCCCCTGGAGGAGACCTCCGCGCCGATCCGTGACGACCGGGGGACCGTCATCGGGGCGGTGGTGGTCTTCCGGCCCCGCACTGCGGACCAGATGCCCAGCGACGAGACCCTGGAATCGATCCGGAGGGTGGACGAGGCCTTCCGGACCATCGCCCCGGAACTCCTGAAGGAGATCGACCTGGGGTACCTGGTAAAGGGCGGGGGCGGGGAGAAGGGGTAAGGGGACGATCCCCTCCCCGATGCACCCCATATACCGGCCCTGGCGGGCTTTCACCTGTTTCCGCTCTTTCTGCCCGTTGTTCCTGCCCCGCTTCCCGGCATCTGCGGGGCACCGGCCCACCGCCGGAGATGATCCCCCAATGCCAGAAAATCCATTATTAGGGTTATTTTTCCGATTTAAACCCTTTTTGACCGATTAAAAAAATAAGAGATGCTTTTTATGATGAGAATGAGGATACGAACATATAAATACTATTGCAGATTATAGGTGATTATCGGCCCGGGGAGCCGGGATGGCCCCGCGGATTCGATCCAACCCCCTGCATGTGGAAGTGAGCACCAATGTGTATGAAGATCTGGGGAAAACCCACGCAACCTTCTGTCCGGTACATGGATGAGATCTGCCAGGAACAGGATCCCTCGCCCTTCACGGCGATCCCTGACCGGAGAGACCTGCCCTACCATTCCCACCCCTCGTAACGGGCCGATCATCCCGCCGCCCAGCGGGAATTCATCTTCCCCCGGGAAGCCCCCACCCCCCGGGGGCAGGACCTTTCTTCGCCCCCGTTCCGGCTCCGGCCGGGATTGGGGCTGACCTCTTCCCATCCTTTTTCCCCCCCAGAGCTATGCCCCGTACCTTTTATGGGGTTCCGCGTGGACTGTACGGTACGGACTGCCGCCGGAGCTGCCTGCATGGAACGGACCCTTGCCTACCGGGAACGGAGGTACATCGAGGAACTCCGGCTGCTGACCCGGGCCACGGCCGCCGACTGCATCATCGACGAGAAGTTCGACCGGCTCATCTACGTGGTCCCGAAAGAGGAGATGGGGCTCGCCATCGGGCACCGGGGTGAGCACATCCGGAAGCTCCAGAAGCTGCTGGGGACCCGGATCGAGATGGTGGAATATGCCCGGGAGCCGGAGGATCTGATCCGGAACATCTTCTCGCCGGTCCCCGTGGATGCGGTGAAGGATCCCGCGGACGGGAGCATCACGGTCCGGGTCCGGAAGAAGGCAGACCTGGGGATCGCCATCGGGAAGAACGGGGCCAACGCCGAGAAGGCACGGCTCCTTGTCCGGAGGTTCCTGGGAACCGAGCTCCGGGAAATTACTATGTCAGGTGAGGCATGAGAAAGGGAACCTTTGTGCTGGAAGAGATCTGGGAAGTGATCGGGGACCGCCTGGCCCGCCCTGCCCCGGGGTCCTACGTGGGCGGGCTCGTCCACGGGGAGAAAGGGATCGACCGGGTCCTGGAGAAGGTGGGTGAGGAAGCCACGGAGTTCGTCCTTGCCGTGAAGAACGGGGAGAAGGGGCGGATCGTGGAGGAGGCGGCGGATCTCCAGTTCCACCTGCTGGTGGCGCTCCGGGCGGCAGGGGTGGAACTCGAGCTGGTCATGGAGGAGCTGGCCTCCCGCCGGAAACCCCCCCTTTCCCGATAATCCGGCCTGATCCGATGGCCCGGTGCCGGTCAGATGATCCGGTCCTGGCCTGATGACCCGGTCCGTCAGATGATCCGGTCCAAATCCTCCAGCCGGGGCAGCTTCTCCTTCGGCTGGGACGCGGTGGAGATGACGCTCCCGTCCACCAGGATGGGGGCATGGCAACGCAGGGCGATGGCGATCCCGTCGCTGGGCCTGCAGTCGATCAGCTCTTCCGATCCATTGGACCGTGCGATCAGCTTGGCATAGAAGACGTTCTCTTCCAGGGCGTCGATGTGGAGAGCCGTCACCCGGATCCCGAACCGGGAGAGGGCCTCCACGAAAAGGTCATGGGTGATGGGCCGGGGCAGGACCTCTTTCTGCAGCGCGTTCCGGATGGAGATGGCCTCGTAGAGGCCGATGAAGATGGGGATGCAGTCCCCGCCCTCCACCTCCAGGATGACGGTCGGGGCTGCCGCTCCCCCCTCGCTCACCGACACAAAAACGCCCTTCACGTGGCACGGCTGGAGATCCATGATGCTGCATTACCCATATCCCAGTGACCCCATTATACTTTGGGATCCCGGAGGGACCGGAGGGTGAACTCCCTCTGCAGGATGGGGATGGTGGCGAGGATCCCCAGGATGATATTCATGTAGAAGAAGATCAGGCGCCAGACCAGGACCATGACCCCGACGATGGCAGGGTCCACGAACAGGCTGTAGATGGAGGTGGCCGAGATCTCGGCGATCCCACTCGCGCCCGGGGTCAGGGGGATCATCATCAGGATCGCGATGATGATCTGGGCTACGAGGGAGGTGAGGAAAACGGGAGGTGCACCGAGGCCCATCAGGATGAAGGAGACGACGATGAACTCGGTGAACCAGAAGAGCAGGCTGTAGAAGGTT
>JAJRDF010000106.1 GCA_028678555.1 Methanomicrobiales archaeon | reverse complement strand
GCCGTCCGGGAGGTTCATGACTTCCCCGGTGATCCCCAGGTGGGTGGCTATCTTCCGGGTGCAGGCCCGGAACCCGACGGACTGGACCCTTCCGGAGACGTGGATCTCCACCGTCTTCACGCGAGATGCTCCTCGATGATGCGGAGCGCCACGTCCAGCTCGTGGAAGATGCTGTCCCGGAGTTCATCCTCGCGGATATTCATGGCCGCGTACACGGCCATCCCCAGGATATCACGGCTGGTCTCCTCGTCCCCTGCGGAATAGACATTGAGGGCCAGATCCCCCAGGACAAAGGCCCTGCGGGAGAGGGGCCGGATGATGGAGGCCTCGTCGAGGGCTGCCTGCAGCATCCGTTCCGCCACCCGCTCATCCTTGGCCTTCAGGTACAGGGAATAGAGGTCCACGTAGTACCTGGCACGCTTCGCCCGGTCGGGCAGGCTGTTGATCAGGTGGGTGACCGCAGAGATCTCGGCCATGGTGTTCTTCCCTTCCCGGATCTTCTCCCGGAGGGACCGGAATGCCTGGGGGATGGGGCCCGGCTGGGCCTCCCGCCGGTCCACGCCCATCTGGGACAGGAGCTGGGCCCGTACCGTGTCGTCCTCGATCTGGGAGGCCACCTCCCGGGCCCACTTCGTCATGGCCTCGTCCCCCCGCTTGAAGGCCACCATCTGCATCACCTGGACGAGGCCTTTCTTCGCCATCGTGGAGATGAAGGGAATGGAGATGGACTCGATGTCTCCGTTCGCCTGCTCCAGCAGGCGCGTCGGATCCCCCTTCTCCCCGTACTGCTCGGCCATGGGCACGACGCTGACAAGCATCTCCACCCGCTCGTAGATGGAGGGGATCCGGGCGATGGCATCGTAGATCGACTTGAGGATCTGACGGCTCCTGGGACCGGGGATCACCATCCGGAGGATGGAGATGAACGCGTTCACGTACTCCACGGGATCCTCAATCTGTTCCACCAGGGAGAGGGCCGTCTCCACGTTCTCCTCCCGGGGTGTGATGGCATGCAGGCTCACGATGGAGAAGATGATATGCCGGCGGACCACAGACCCATGCTCCCCCTTGATACTGTCCAGGAGCTGCTGGGCCTGCTCCAGGCAGGAGTGGGCGAGGCTCTCGTCCACCCGTGCCAGCATGCCGGTCAGGTCTGAGAGGATCAGGGCCTTCTCGTAGGGGTTGGTAAGGGTGTCCCGGGAGGCATGGACCCGGAGCAGGATCGCTCTCCCCCTCTCGTTCTCCTTGATCGCCAGGTACGAATCCGCCAGGTTGCAGAGCGCAGAGAACTTTTTGTACGAATCCGGCGTCTGCTCCAGCAGCCGGTAGATCAGGTTCAGCACGATGGGGGAGATGTGGTCGCTCTGGAGTCTCTGGAGCACCGTTGCAATGATCTCGTAGGGATCCGTGGAGTCCAGGCTCTCCAGCACGTCGCTGAAGGTGCCGACGATCCGGAAGAACATGGCATTCCTCTCCAGGCTCTCCTCGATCTCCAGGATGAACATGGTGAGGGGGATCAGGAAATCGATCCGGTTGGACTTCTGGGAGTATTCCAGGATGATGTCCACATACTTGGAGATCTTCAGGGAAAGCTGGGCCCGGTTCACGCTCTCCATCAGGAGGTGGAGGGCCTGCTCGAAGGGCTCCACCTGGAAGGCCATGGCGTCGGGGGTGGGGGGCGTCTCTGCGGCAGTGAACCGGAGGCACCCCACCCGGATCAGCCCCTCGATGATCGACTCCCTCTGCTGCTGCTGGAGGGAGGGATCCTCCACCGTGTGGGTGATCCCGTAGGCCTCGTTCAGGGCCTTCGGGGACCGGTGGTGAATCCCGTAGGTGATCATCCCCTTGATCACGCTGTCAATGGCGTAGAGCTTGAAATCCCGGTCCAGGAGCGATCCCGTCCACCGCATCATGCGGTGCAGCAGGTCCAGGTCACCCTGTTCCACGGCAAGGATGGTGGCCTGGTCGATGACATGCCCGAGGGCCTCGGACCGGGGGCGCTGTTCCTGGATCTCACAGGAAAGCCCCACCGCCCGCTGCAGCAGGTCCCGGTTCTTCAGGGCCACCCCCACCTTCGCGATCCCGATGACTATCGCCGAGATGATCCCCTCCCGGTCCGCCCGGTTGGGGATCCGTTCGGCGAGGGTGAGAAGGGCCGACGGGTCCTGGGACTCGATGAATCCCCGGTCGATGAGGATCCGGATGCACTCAGGGATCACGGCTCCCGGGGCGGAGTGCTCCTTCGCAAGTTCCTGGAGAGAGGGCAGGTGCTGGACCAGGTCCGGGAACTGGACATCCCTGCAGAGGTCAGCGAGGGACCGGGAGATGACCAGGTCCCGCTGCCCCGTCTCCATCGGGGCGAGGATCTTCTCCTTCACCAGGGGGATCTCGTCCCTGACCACACCCTCCCGCAGGATCCGGACACACGTCTCGGTGGCATTCTTGTTGGCGGTCTCCCGGGGACCCCCGATCCGGGCAAAGATCTCGATGGCGTTCCGGATTTCCCCGCGTTTGAGGAGGGTATCCGAGAGGAGGAGGTACTGGGAGAGGAAGGACTCGCTCGAGGTCCCGGCCGCCACGTCCAGCAGGGGAACGATCCGGAGGAGGAGCCCGATGTCACCGGTCCGGTCCACGACCACGCTCGCCGAGGAGACGATCTCCCGGATGGGGTACCGGGTGCTGTCGGCGATCCGCTCGTTGAATTCCAGCGCCCGCTCAAAGAACCACTTGTCCCCGCTCATCTCTGCTTTCCGGAGCAGCTGGCGCACGATGCACTCCACCGACTCGGGGATCTGCCCTTCCAGCACGGTGAGGGTGTGCTGGATCTGTTTCTTGTCCTTCACCCGGTTCAGGAGCTGCTCCAGGAGGATGGTGAGGATCTCGTATTTCCGGGGCTGGGGGATCTCCCCGATCAGGTTGATGGCCCCGACGATGTCCTCCAGGTGCTTCCCCAGCGGTGATGTCCAGGCCCGCTCCAGGATATGGGTGACACAGGACATCCGCCGCTGCTTCTGCTTGATGATGATGGCGATCCGGACCGCTTCCCGAACCACCGAGAGGTTCCTCTGCAGGATCCCGATGGTACCGATGGCTTTCGCGAGTTCCGAGTGGAGAATGGACCGTTTCGAGACGTCCCCGATGACATCGATCAGCTGGAGGGAGGTGTACAGGTGCCGGTCATCCTCGGTGGAGACCGACCAGACGATGATCATGGGGATGATGTCCATCATGATGCTGGACCGGTGCTTCCGGAAGCTGATCATGTGGAGGATCGTCATCCCCTTCTCGATCAGCTGGCGGTCCTTCTCGTTCACCCCCGCCTCGATGAGATCCTTCGCAATCACCGAGAAGATCTTGGACTGGTAGTTCTTCCGTTCCAGCGATTTGCAGAGCTGGATGGTGCGGGTCAGCCAGGCCTCGTTCCTGGTCTCGATGTACAGCTGCACCGCGCGGTTGATCACCTCCTGGATCTCCGGGAAGGGGACCTCGCCCAGGTAGACGAGGAGGTCCGGGAGACCTTCCTCGAACATCACCTCCTTCAGGGCAGCATGCACCACCGAGAGGTGGGTTTTCCGCTCCTTTCTCCTCTGGACGGCCCTGATGTCCTGGATCAGCTGGTCGATCTCCTCAAAATTCTTTGTGGAGACGGCCTGCTGGATTCGTTTCCGTATCTGCGCCGTATTGAGATTCATGGTCCGGGACGGTCCTTTCTTAGAATAGTATATTGCCCGAGTGCCCTACTTAAATATTACGAAACGATTTTTCTGATTTAATGGATACAAAACCATATTAGGGCATAATTTAGCAGTATAACGGGTGTGACGGGAAAAGGGGGTCCCGCGAATGGGGGCAGAGGAAAGGATCTCTCCAAACCGCCCCCGGCCCCGGTTCAGATGCCTGCATCCCTGAGGTGGTTCCGGATCTCCCGGTGCAGCGCTTCCGCCCGTCCCCGGTCCTCTGCCTCCACGAGGATCCGGAGCAGGGGCTCGGTTCCTGACGGGCGGACCAGGGCCCATGCATCGTCCCGGTTCAGGCGGATTCCGTCGGTCCGGTCCAGGTCCTCGCCGGAGAAAGCCTTCTCCAGGGCCGCCACAGCATCCCTGGCCCGGGGGGACCGGATCTTCTCCTTGATCAGGATCATGGCCGGGAGTTCATCAGCCAGGGCCGAGAGGGATTGGCCGGTGGAGGAGAGGAGGGAGACCATCATCGCAGCAGTCATGCCGCCGTCCCTGCAGAACTGGTGGTCCGGGAAGATGAGCCCCCCGTTCCCTTCCCCTCCCATGACCACCGGGGTACCTGCCGCGAGGAGCTCCCTCATCCTCCGGGCCACGTAGATGGAGCCCACCGGTGTATAGTCCACCCGGCACCCTGATGCACAGGCCACCTTCTCCACGAGACGCGAGGTGCTCACCGGCATCACGATCGTCCCCCGCCGGTTCCTTAGGAGATGCCGGGCGATCATGGCAAACTCCCGGTTCTCCTCCAGGTACCGGCCCTTCCCGTCCACGAAGACCGTGCGATCCGCATCGCCGTCATGGGCAGCCCCGAACGCAGCCCCCGTGGCTTTCACCATCTCGGCGAGGGGAGCCAGTGTCTCGGCGGTGGGCTCGGGATCGCGCCCGGGGAACGTCCCGTCCATGCGGGCGTTGAGGGTGTGGACCCGGCATCCCAAGCCTGTCATGATCGCCGGTGTTGTGGCACATCCGGCACCGGATCCCGGATCCACGACCACGGTCATTCCCTCTCCCTCGCCCCCCGGGAAGTGGCTGCAGACCCCCTGCACATATTCCTCCGGAATGTGGGGGGCCGGGGAGATGGTACCTACCCGGTTCCACGGCACGGTCGGGATACGGTCGGCGAGGATTCTGTCCTCCAGGAGGATGATCTCATCATCACCCATCTCGGTACCATCGGTGTCGATGATCTTCACGCCATTGTATTCCGGCGGGTTGTGCGATGCGGTGACCATGGCGCCGGCATCGTACACCTTGGCCACCGCATACTGAAGCGCCGGGGTGGGAACGACACCGGCATCAGCGACACGGCACCCCGTGGCCATGAGCCCTGCCTGCAGGGCGGAGGAGAGTGCAGGCCCTGAGGTTCTCGTGTCCCTCCCCACCAGGATGGATCCCCCCCTCAGGGATCCCAGGGCCATCCCGATCCTGAGAACCAGGTCCGGGTGCATATCCTTTCCGACCTCTCCCCGGACGCCATTCGTGCCAAAGCGGCGTTTCGCCCTGGGGGGCGTCTCCGCCATCCTCACGCCTCCCCGTGCCCGTGGGCACCCGCCACGTTCCGGAGCGTCTCCAGGGCCCGGCCCAGGGCCAGGAATCCCTCCTTCCGGTGATCTGCCAGGATCGCGATGCAGGTGATCACCTCTCCGGGATACTTTCTGCCCCGGCAGTGGTACCATCCCACCCCTTCAATGCCCGGGATCTGACGAAGTTCACCACAGATCTGCCGGAGCTCCGGCTCGACGGATCCATCCACATCCAGGGAG
>JAJRDF010000105.1 GCA_028678555.1 Methanomicrobiales archaeon | reverse complement strand
ATGCCGGAAGGTGTACGACTCCGGCTGGGTGGCCGGCTATCAGTAGGCCCCCGTCCGTTGCACCGGTTCCCGCACCCGCCAGCCGCTTCCCGGGGACCCCATCCCCTTCAGGCCAGCGCGAGCCGATCCGCAACCGAAGCGGGGACCGGCGACCGGAAGAGCTCTCTTCCCTGGTAGGCCAGGTGCGTGCCCTGGACCAGGGCAAAGTGGGAGGGAACACCCCCCTCCAGGCGGACCCAGGCCGAGCTCCCGTCCCCGGTGACACCCGCTCCCGAGATGCCGGCACCCGGGTGGGCGAAGAGGAGCAGGTCCTCGGTCTCTCCCTGCCTGATCCTGACCCCGGCCCCGCCACCGTCGGCGATCCTTTCGATCAGGGGGACCGGGGATCCGGTGGCCATCGGGTACAGGACCACCAGGAACCGGGTCCCTTTCACCGGCCCGGTGGCCACCTGCAGGTAGCGGGTGGGCAGGTCCGATCCCCCGAAACGGGTGGGTGAGCCCGGTTGCACCGACATGGCAGCCTCCCCGGGGAGGATGACAGCCACGAGGGCTGTTACGTTCCCCCGGGTGATGGCGGCCTGCCCCGCCGCGGAATCCGTCACGGTGATGCTCTCCTTCCCCAGTGCATGGAGCAGGAAATCAAACTCCACGTTCCGCGTGGCAGCCAGGTCATCGTAGACCACCAGGTAGCCCGGGCCCTCCGGCTTGACGAGCACCAGGTCCCGGGTGAACCTCGAGAGCTTTCCCCCGTAGACCTCCGCCGACGAACCCTGGACCTGGTCGTAGAACTCTGTCGTGAGGAACCGGGTGATCACCGAGGCATTCTCAGGCGGGAAGATCTCCTGGCTTTCGGAATCCCCGTCCAGGAGGATCGTGTTCTGGCCGACAGTGGCGGCATACCAGTCCCAGTAGTTCCCGCCGTAGCCTTCCGAGGACATGCCCGGGAGGATCACCAGCCGTTCGCCCAGCGCGTCGAACAGGAAGCTGTTCTTCTCGGGCCTGACATTACCAGGCGTGGTGGGACCGGCCTTGAACCCCACCAGGGTATCGTCCGCATCCCAGCCGGTCCGCAGGGCCACCCAGCCGGCATCCGGGAACCAGTGCGAGGGGGGGAGGCTCTCCGGCGACTGTTCCGGGAGGTTCGGCTCCGAAAAGAGGATATCGCCGACGGGGTCCGGTGAGCGCAGGGGGGCGTTCCGGTAGTACCACTGGCCCAGGGGGTTCCCTGTCCGGGAGGCGAGGGCAGCGGCGGGGGCGCTCCGGAAGACCTCGCTGAAATCCTCGTCCCCGAACGCGCCGGACTCCCCCCTGCGATCGGGAGGGAGGAAATAGACCAGGAAACCGGGTGATTTACTGAACTTCTCGTGCCGGAAGAGGTCCTCGCCGGTGGTGTGGCGGAGTGCCTCTGCGTAGTAGATCCCCCCGCTGCCGCCGGCATCGTTGGCAAGGCCGTAGGAGAGGTAGCCGATCCCCTCGGCCCAGGCGCCGTCGCGGTCAAACCGGTTGAAATACTGCTCCAGCAGGGTGTCGTGGACGATGGTTTCGGCGGCGTTCACCGTGGCGTTCCCCGGCAGATCCTCCTTCAGGACCATCGCAGCGAGCCCGACGCCTCCCTGTGCAAGGGCAATCCGGTTGGTGCCGAAGTCCCGGGCTTCCATCTCTGTCCCGTGCTGCCGGATCAGCGGTTCCAGGGACTTCGTGAGCATGGCCCCCTGGACCGTGGCCCTTTCCTCGTCGGTGAGGAGCGGGGAGATCCAGTCGTAGGTCTCGGCGACGGACCCCTGGAAGGTACCGGACATGTAGCTCACCGTCTGGCCATGGGCGATCCGGTCGGCATCCTGCCAGTACGGCCAGGTGCAGGCCGTGAGGAGGTATCCCCTGGCCCTTAACCCGTACTCCTCGTCCCCGCTCACTATGTACACGAAGGCGTTCGTGCGCAGCGCCCTCGCCCCATTCCCCAGGTCCTGCTGGGAGAGCAGGGGACCGTCAGGGAACGGGGTTTCCCGGGCCAGCTGCCGGACACCCGCGAACCACGAGCGGTACGGCTCGGCGTCCACCCTCTCCCGCAGGGCTGCCCCCCCCTCGGCGGTGAAGTAGAGCCGGGGATGGCCGGCAGGGAGGGGTGTCACGGGCTCTGTGGGGGATGCAGTCGGGGTACCCACAGTCACGTTCTCATCGGGCGGTGCCGGTGGGGTACCCGCACAGCCACACGCTGCCGCCGCCAGCAGGAGCAGCAGAAGCAGGCATCCTGCAGGGATGGCCCCCCGGTCCCGCGGAGATCCCCTGTTCGCCATGATCCTGTCTGAAGGGTGGACTGCCGTACGGAAAAACCTGCCCGTTTGTGGTCCCGTCCCTGAATCCTCCCGGTACAGCGGCACGGAGGCCCCCCGCACCCCCTACAGGATCCCTTCCCCGGTCCGGCAGTCCCGGGTGACGGTGATCAGGTTGTTCCCCTTGTCTTCGATGCAGGAAAGGTTGTTTCCGGTCCCCAGGTTATCCCGGAGCACGTTGTCCTTCGTATCCTCTCCGAGTAAGTATCCGTACTGCCGGTTCAGGCTGGCATTGTTGGTGCTGACCACATTCTCGAATGACCGGCCCTCCAGCCGGATGCCGTATTCGTTTTCGGAGGCCTCGTTCCCGAACACTGCGCTCTCCTCGGTGCCGGAGAGCAGGATCCCGATCATGTTCCGGGAGGCACGGTTGTCGGCGATACGGGCCGCCGATGCCATCGTCCAGATCCCGTATCCGTTGAACTGGAGGACATTCCCCTGCACGGTGGCGGAGATCTCCTGGAGGGTGATCCCTGCCCTCCCGTTCCCTGCACAGGTGTTGTCACTGACCTGGTTCAGGAATTCGCTGGGGGTGTACGCATCGATCTGGATGCCCTTTAAGTCGGGATCCCGGGAGAGCATCATGGCAAGGCCGCTCTCGCCGTTCAGGGCGAAGGTGTTCCTGCTGATGACATCCCGGGCACCCGAGGTGACGAACGTCCCGTTCAGCCGGTTGCTCTCCACCCGGTTCCCGGAAAGAAGCGTCTCCTGGGAGTAGTTGAAGGTGATGCCATTACCTCCATTGTAGGCGATGGTGTTGTTCCGCAGGGTCACGTTCCAGGAATACTCGATGTGGATCCCGTCGCCCCCGTGGTTCAGGATCAGGTTGGAATCGATGACCGTCTTGTCCCTGAGGTTCTCCCCGTGGATACCCTCCGAGGTGCTGTTGGTGATCGTATTGTTGCGGATCACGTTCCCGTCGGAGAGCGGGAAGAGGTTCACCCCGTACTGGTGACCGCTGATGCGGTTGCTGAGGATACGGTTCCCGCTGGAGGTGATCTTCATCCCGCTGTCGTAGGTCCCGTTCCCTGAGTGGAGGAGTGTGAACCCTGCAACGGTGGCACCCCCGGCTGTCAGTGAGATGACACTTCCGCTCCCCTGGGCATCGATCACCGGGTCATCCACCCCGAGGAGGACCAGGCTCCGGTCCACCGTGAGGCTGCCGGAGTACGTGCCCGGGTAGACGAGGATGATGTCACCGGGGGATGCCCCGCGGATCCGGTCCTGCAGATCAGGCCCGAGGGACGGGGTGACCACATGGATCTGGCGGGAGGGATCCCGGAGGGTTGCTGCCAGGTCCTCTTCCGGCAGGTATCCCAGCAGTTCCTGGAGGGGGCGCTCCCGGGGCCTGCCCACCATGTCGGGCCGGAGGATGGTGATGGTGATGACCTCCTGGGCGGTATCCCACCCGTCCCAGGCGGTGACAGCCAGCATCCCGGTACCGTACAGGTCCTCGGGGACCTGCCAGACCAGGACTCCGGTCCGGTTGTCGAAGGTGGCCCCCGGGTAGAGGGTCCCGAGGCTGTAGGTGAGGGGTTCCCCGTCAGGATCACTCCCGTTCACCACCAGCTCCACCCGCTGACCCGCGAGCACCGTCAGGTCTCCTACGGGCGAGAGCACCGGCGGGCGGTTCCGGTGGATGACAGAGATGGTGATCAGTTTCTCGGCGGTGGACCGGCCGTTCGTTGCCGAGAGGGTGATCCAGTGGGTGCCGGACTGGTTGGCGACCGGCTTCCAGCGGAAGGTCCCTGCCTCCTCGTTCATCTGCGCACCCAGGGGGAGGGGGCTCGCATGGTAGCGCAGGGGCTCACCCCGGGCATCCGTACCGGTCACCGTGAACTGCACGATCTCTCCTGTCGAGACCGACAGGTTCTCCAGCGGTTCGAGGGTGATCCCCTGCGTGCTGCCGGGCCCGAACCTGAGATCCAGGGGATGGATCAGGGTATAGGACCGGACGAGTCCAAGGAGGGCGAGGGTGATGAGCAGCATGATGCCGAGAAACCGGAGGTTTTTTTTCAGTTTCCATGAAAAGAGCGGAGCACGCCGGCGGCCCATAGAACAGAGACACGTTTTCCACCGGGACGTAATGAGCTTATGGGAGGTCTCTCGGAGGACAACGTGTTTTCCGACGGGATGAAGGGGATATATTTCAATGTTGCGGGTCCCATTGACAGATATGTGGCCGTTAAAAGGAACTCCCTCAGTGAATTTTTCTGCATCTCCCGGAGAAAACAACTGCTGAACCTGTGGGGAAAAGTAAATTAATACTCTTTAGGCTTTTATAATTGAAAAGTATAAAAAAGTTTAAATAATCGTGGTTTCTATGAGAGAGGTAGGGCTGGTTGGGTGGGTGGATAACCCCGGTTATTCCTCGAGCAGCCCCTGTCTGCGAAGGTATCCATGTACGCCCAGCATTCCGTCGGTGTGGTGATCCCGGCCTACAACGAGGAAGAGCTGATAGAGGATACCCTCACGTCCATTCCTTCCTATGTCGACAGGGTCTACGTGGTGGACGATGCCTCCACGGACGGGACCGGGGATGGCCGGGGACAACCAGATGGATCCCCGGTACCTGCCCCACCTCCTGGATCCCATCGTCTGGAAGAAGGCGGATTACACCAAGGGGAACCGCCTGGTCCACACCACCCTCAGGAAAGGGATGCCGGCCTGGCGGTCCTTCGGGAACTCGCTCCTCACGTACCTGACCAAGATGTCCTGCGGTTATTACGAGATGATCGATCCCCAGAACGGGTACACCGCCATCTCCCGGCAGACCCTCAGCCGGCTTGACCTGGATGACATCTATCCCAGGTACGGATACCTGAATGATATGCTGGCCAAGATGAACGTGCTGGGCGCGAACATCATGGATGTCATCATCCCGGCCCGGTACGGAAGGGAGAAATCCAAGATCCGGTACGGGTTCTACATCGTGAAGGTCTCCTGGCTTCTCCTGAAGACCTTCGTGTGGCGCCTGTGGATGAAGTATTTTGTCCTGAACTTCCATCCCCTGATCATCTTCTACGTCACCGGTTTTTTCCTCGCCCTCATCGGGATGATCAGCATGGTCTACGCGGTGTGGCAGAAGCTCTTCGTCCCCGGGAGCGAGTTCTTCATCCATGGCATCCTCTCCCTGATGCTCTTCATGATCGGGATGCAGTTCGTCCTCTTCGGGATCCTCTTTGATATCCAGAACCGGCAGCAGACCAGTGCCTATCACATCATCCAGAGGATGAAATGACCCGGACCGGGACCTCCCGTGAACGCACCCCTCCATCCTTCCACGGAGCGGGAGGGGGTCACGGGTGAAGTCCCGGGACTGGCTGGCCGTCACCTCCATCCTCCTCGTGGTGGGGATGGTCACCGCCATGGCATGGAGGGGTTCCTACAACCTGGAGCTCTTCTTCTCCTTCTGGATCCTCTGGATCATCGTGGCAGTGCTCCTCCTCACGCCGCGGTACGTGAGACCGCGGCACATCACCCCGCTCTCCCTGGTGATCGTCGTGGGCCTGGTCGCCTTCACGCTGATCGTGGGCCTGCACGCGCTCTCCCTGTTGAACTGACCGTTGTGTCGCCGGTGTCCCCATGAAACGAATTACTTACCTGACCCCGGGATCCCCGGAAGGGTGATTCTGCAGGATTTATATGGCGACCGAAAAGAACTGAGTAGGCGGATCCCATGCCGGAAGAGAACGACCCGTACCAGAGAGCCGGACTCGTGCTGATCCTTGCCGCCATGCTCTTCCTGATCCTGGCCTTCCTCGGGGCCGCTCAGACCGTCACCCCCGCGCTGATCGTCTCCTCGCTGGGCCTCTTCCTCACCGGTATCCTGCTCCTCACCTTCACCCGCGGCCCGACACCTGATCCGGCCGTCTTTTCCCTCCTGGATGTCCAGCACCAGGCGAACACGGCCACGCTCCTCTTCCGTGCCGGGTGCCGGGACCCGCCCGTCTTCATCCCGTACAGGGAACTGGACGGGAGGGTGGGGCAGTTCCATGCGCTGCCCTCCGGATCCCCCCTGTGCCGGGAGGCCGGGGCCCCGCCTGCCAGCCACGGAGGGAGAACGGGTATCCTCCTCCCTCCCGCGTGTCTCCCGCTGATGAGGGAACTGGAGACCCGTTTCCACCTCAGGGTCCCGGCAGATCCCGGCCGGATCCCCCAGATGATCGAGGAGGTGGCAGGGGAGATCCTGGAGATCGCTGCCCGGGCAGTCACAACCGTGGAACCGGAGGAGTTACGGGTGGACCTGCTGGGGTTCGCCCTCTACCCCGGCTGCCGTGCGGCGAGGGCCGGCCCGCAGGATGCGTGCCTCCTCTCCCCCTGCACCATCTGCAGCCTCTTTGCGTGCCTGGCGGTGCGGACCACGGGCAGGGAATGCCAGATTGTGTCCCTGGATCTGGATGACCGTCAGGAATCCGTGCACCTGGTGATCTCCTTCAATCCCCGGATCCGGGAGACACCGGTCGTGGCGGCACCGGTGACGTCGGTCTCCCGGGTCCCAGAAGAGGCGGTGATCCCTGTCCCCGTTTCACCGGTAATCCCTGCCCCCATTCCCTCGGTGGTTCAGGCGATGGTGGAACCGGTAGCTCCGGTTCCGGGGGAACCGGAAGCTCCGGTGGTGATGGATCATGCTGTTCCCATTCCTGATACGGTATCACCGGAGATGCCAGGGAAGCCCGAAGTCCTTCCATGGTGGAACGGGCATCCCGGCTTCCGGAGGCTCCGGTACCTGCGGGGAGACGAGGTCGTATCCCCGGTGCCGGCAGAGGTGGGATCCCCGGTCCCTGTGGATGTGGCATCCCCGGTTCCGGCAGACGCGGTACCTCCGGTTCCGGCAGACGCGGTACCCGCGGCTCCATCAGATGGGATTTCCACAATTCCGGCTGGGGCTGTGATCCCGAAGGGTTCGGAGAAGGGATCCCTGTCAATGGCGGATCTGGTGGCCAGGGCGTTGAAGGACCTGGTATCCCCACCACCGGCGGAACCGGCGGCCATGGGGGAGGCGGCCCCCCTCCCTCCGCAGGAACCGATCTCCCCATCGCCGATGCCCTGGGAACCGGTATCCGGTGTCACACCGGATTCGATTGCACCCATACCTCATGAACCGGAACCAATGGACGATAAAGAACGGGAATCCCCCATGAGAGGAGAGCCGGAAGTCCCGGCCTGGTGGAGCGGGCATCCCGGGGCCCGGAGGCTCCGGTATCTCCGGTGAAGGCAGGAGCCGGTATCCCCCTTCCGGCCGGGAGCCGTTTCTTTCATATCAGGGTGACCGGGAAGTGCCCTGCATTGCCGGGCCCATCACAGTATGGAAATTCCCCCGGACCTCTGAATGGTATTCTGGGAGAGGCTCCGCAATCCTTATCCTCCCTGGATAGGATCCCTCTTCCATGACTCAGAAACGCCGCGTCGAGATCCGCTGTTCCGGTTGCGGGGTCTGGTTTCCGTATTCACGGGTACCGGTCCACTTCGCCGACTGGGACGAATGGGAGCCGATCCGGCGCAAACACCGTGTCAGTTGTCCCACC
Source organism: Methanomicrobiales archaeon (assembly GCA_028678555.1). Classification (GTDB taxonomy): domain Archaea; phylum Halobacteriota; class Methanomicrobia; order Methanomicrobiales; family JACTUA01; genus JAJRCY01. The sequence continues at coordinate 2,516 of JAJRDF010000105.1, read as the reverse complement.
TGCGGGAAGGATACGGTGGTGACAAAGAAGGCGGTCAGGGAGAAACCCGCGAACTGATTCGAAGAAAAGGTACTCCACGGATCTTGTCATCCATCCGTCGCAACCGGTGGCCCATCTCCCAGCCACACCGGCACCGGCCGGTCCACCCGGATCCCGTCCTGCGAGACCCGGCACCCGCAGGCGAACACCTCCACCCCCGCTGCGGCGGCGTTGCGCAGTGCAGCCCCGAAGAGGGGATCCCGGCGATCGTGCGGCGCCAGGATCCGGCCATCCGGCCGCTGGATCACGAAGAGGACCGCGGCCCGCATCCCCTGCGCCACACCCCCGGCCAGGTCCCGCAGGTGACGCCGACCCCTTTCGGTAGGGGCGTCGGGGAAGAGGGCAACTTCCTCCTCCACCAGGGTACAGGACTTCACTTCCAGCAGGACTTCCCTTCCATCCGTCCCTGCAAGGAGCAGATCAATCCGCGAGTCAAGGAACCGGTACTCTGTCCGGACGACTTCCAGATCACGGAGCCCGGGGATGATCCCTGCATCCAGGGCTTCCCGGGCCAGGGGCACGGAGAGACGGGTGTCCAGGCAGGCCAGGACCTCTCCTGTATCAGCCAGCACCAGGTCCCATCCGGTCTTTCTCCCGGGGCCCCGGTGGTCCCGGACAAAGACCCGGGCGCCGGCCGTGAGGAGCTCACCGGCCCGGCCTGAGTACGGGATATGGCAGCAGGTTCTCTCTCCCCGGATCCTGACCTCCCCCAGGAAACGGTTCGGCCGTGAGAGGAAGGTGGCAGGGTGAAGCGCGGAAGTGAACTGCATGGGGATCAGGGAGCCGGCGGGAAGCCGGTCTCCCGCGCTGCCGTTCCCCCATGGAAAACGAGGAGAGGCCGGTCACCCTCGCCGAGGAGACTCAGGGTTACCTTTTCGATCCGGTATCCGGTGGAGGCTGTAAGGTGTTCCAGGAAGCGGGTCTCCTGCACCATGATCCCTTCGGGGTCGCTGCAGAACATCTTGGTGGAACCTGCATCGCTGATCGCGATGCGGTTCCCGCTGAGGGAATACCCGGCAAAGTAGCGGTTGCACCCGGCAGATCCAGTAATCCGGCCCTCCGCCGAGAAGGCTGCCGTCACATAGGTCCCGGTAAGGACCGGTACCAGGTCCCCCTCCCCGTTCCGGATCTCTGTCAGGGTCCATGAAGTATCTGCAAGCGGGGAGCTGCGATCGGGAACGGTGCAGCCCGCGGCCAGGATGGCCAGTGCCACCGCCGCCGCGACGTGAGGGATCAGGGGACCCTGCATGGGGATCACTGCTGCAAAGGGCGGGAGGAGTATTCCCCTGCCGGTGAGATAAGGATTCCCCGTATCCCGGTGGAGCGGGGCCTCTCTCCCGGCTTCACGGGAACGTGACCCGGCCCGGTCACCGGTTCATCCGGGCCAGGTACAGGCCTACTCCCACCGGGATCAGGAAGGTCAGGGCGTAGTAGAGAAACACGTCGGGGCCGTAATAGGGGGTCTGGAACAGCCGGACAATGAACAGGTAATCGAGGACGACCGCGATGGCGGTCCAGGCGATCCCGACCCCGAGGAAATAGCGAAGGGGCAGGTCTCTTCCCCGGAACCACCACCAGGTCACCGCCAGGGTGATCGGGGTAAAGATGGCGGTGATGATCCAGCCCATGATCCCTGCAAACGGCGTGAAGAACAGCAGGAGAGAGGCCAGGTACCCGAAGAGCCAGAGGGCTGTACCCAGTCCCGCGGTGTCCCTGATCCACGCCCTCATCCTGAATATCTTCTCCTTGCCCGATCTTATGCCTTCTCCCCGTCCGCCGTGCCCGTCTCGTATGAGAATACCTCCCTGATGGGATGCCCCGGTAGGTTTCATATATGCCCGCATGAGAGTACAGCCGGGAAGGATAGCGTTCCTATGGGATACCAGTCGCCGTGGATCGCCCAGCTGAAGCTGGCACGGGCCGCCCGGGCCCTGGGCTTCCACACCCCTTGACCTTTCATCCCTCGTAAGCCGAGCCTTTCCGGCGTTTCGTGAACCGGTACAGGTTCTCGGCCACTGCCGCGCGCCGGTTCCTCCGCCTGATATTAAACCCCGGCACCAGGACAGGGTTGAACTGGTTCTTGTATGACGAGAGGTGCCGGGTATTGGCGCCCACCACTTCAAGGGTGGAAAAACCCTGTGATTTGGCCTCCTGGATCACCTGCCAGACCAGGAAGTCATTCGTGTTCCCGGGAGCCTTGGTCAACCCCAGCCAGAACTTCACGTCCTTGTACCGGGTGAGCATGATGGATGCCACCACCCGGTCCCCGTCCCGCACGTTGCAGACCCGGATCGCGTCGGGAAGATCCCGGGAAAGATCCTGGAGGGTTTCAAGAACAAACGGAAGGGTGCCATCCGGAGTTCACTCAAGTCAGGGCTCACCATGGAAATCGGATCCGATCCTGAACATCTCTACCGACTGATGAAATTCCGGTATGACACACTGGGGCAGGCCCTGGGAATACCCGGCATTGAATA
>JAJRDF010000010.1 GCA_028678555.1 Methanomicrobiales archaeon | reverse complement strand
GATCTGAGACGGTTCCTGGTTGGGGGGACCGGATGGGAACGGATGCAGACCACGGTGGCAGGGATCGGGATCCTCCGGATGCCCGCCTCCGGTGCCAGGCTGCAGCGGCTGGCAGTGGAGGTGAACCCGGTCACCCCGCGGGGATCCCGCATGAAGCGCCGGGGACTGGTCATCCGGACCCTTGAGGAGCTGGAGGCGTTCCGGAGCCTTCTCTCCAGCCCCCGGCTGGAGTACCTGATGGCAGACCTGGCAGAAGTGAACCCGGCCCCGCCGCCGGTTCTCACAGACCCGGGAAAAGGGGGACCGGTGCTGGAGATCTGAATCAGACAGCGGCGGGCCGGGGATCAGGCAAAGGAGAAGGATCCATACCTGCCACCTCCGCCGGGGTGGAGCACCAGGCGCCCGGACCGGAGGGCGTCCACGGCGTCTGCAACTGCGGCGTGGACCTCCCGGATCTCCCCGACCGGCACATCCACCAGTACTGCGATCTCGGTACCAAAGGCCGCGATCAGTTCGCCGTAGAGCTGGCGGCACTTGGCGGTATGGGGCGATGAGGTTCCGAGCACCCGCTGGACGATCTCCCCCAGGGGGATCAGGTGCAGATAGGGGGGGCGGGGGGCAGGGGAGCGGTCCGAGAGTTCCCGGGCCCGGTCCCGGACCCCCTTCTTGATCCGGCCCCGGTCATCGGCGCAGCGCCACTCCATGGCCACGGCCTCCTCGAGGGTATACTGGCGGAAACAGCGGGTGCAGGCCGTCCGGTTGTATTTGCCCTCCTCCGGGAAGAATCCGGCGTTCATGACAATGGCACCGTCCCGCACGGCATCCAGCACACCCCGGCAGGTGAGCTCCCGCACCGAGAGGCGGGTGAACTCCCGGCCAAGGCGGACCGGAGAGGGGCTGTGGGCATCCGAGTTGGTGAGGAACGGGATTTTGCGGAGATCGCTGATCCCGGCCCCGTAGGAGGAGTCCGCGGAAAGGCCCAGTTCCACGAAATCGACGGGTTCGGCCCCGTAGCAGTCGGCCAGGCGGTCAAAGGAGGCATACAGGGAGGTCCAGGGGGTGAAGGCATGGGCAGGGCCCACGAGACCATCCAGGGCATGCACCCGGGCCGCGATGGCCTCCCCGCCCAGGTTCACCCGGGGCCGGCCGCTGGTCCTGAGTCGGGCGGGATCAGTCTCCAGGTGCGCCCCCAGTTCCTCAAAATTGTCCCATAACTCCATGAGGATCAGATGGTGGACCCGGTCCCGGTCCTCAACCTCTCCGGTGGGGACCACCAGGATCCCGGATCCTTCGTCCGGTGTCTCCTGCCACATCTGCCTCCAGCCGGGATGAAGACCGTCACCGCTCCCCAGCACACGGAGACCCTTCGTTCGGCACCCTTCCCGCAGGCGTGCAGGCACCATGTCGCGGGAGGAGGCAATGGAGAAGGGGGAGTGGATATGGAGGTCGGAATCCACCTGCATATTATCCGATGTAGGAGAGCTCGTCGTCCTGGCGGGCCTGGTGGATCTCGGCCAGTCGCGCGATGACCTGCTCCATCTCCGATGCCCGGTCCTGGAGCTGGGTGCTGTCCACGTCGATACCAAGGAGGGCGGAGAGGACGCGGAGGAGGCTCGTCGCCGACTTGGGATCCACCAGGTACCCGGAGGTCTCCCCCATCAGGCAGACCGCGTCCAGGGAACGGCGGCGGGCGAGGCCCAGGAGAAGGCCCGAGGCCCCGATGATCCCCCCCGCCGGTTCATCCTCACTGAACTCCCCTCCGGCCGCCTCCACCTCGCCGCGGAGCTCCGCCCGGTTCACCGCGCAGAGCACGCGGGGGATCTCCACCAGGTGGCCGACCCCGTATCCCCCGAGGGTATAGATCCTGCGGACCTCCATCTGCTGGGCCACGTCCAGGTAGGCCTCAGCCAGCACATAGTGACCCTCGCCTGAGGTGCTCTGGTAGTCCCCCACAAGGAATGCGGCGGGGTGCTCCCCCTCCGACAGGTACACCTCGTTGCGCGCCAGGCGTGCCACCCCGTCCCCCTCGATGATCACCTGCGGGGGAAAATAACAGGAGGTGATCTCTGCCACCTTCCGGGCATCCAGCTCATGGATCAGGTGCTCGGCCACGAGTTTGCCGACGTGGCCGATGCCCGGGAGGCCCTCGATGAGCACCTCGGCCCGGGAGGTCCTTTCCTCGAAAAAGTCGATGGTTACCGCGTCCATCTCCTCACCATCCTGCGGAAGGGGGCATGGTGGTCATGGGGCGAGAAGCGGGCAGGGTGCGGTGAGGCGGTGGGTAACCCGCAGACAGGGCAGCAGGGCGCCAGGGTATAGGTCTGGTCGCGGGGGCACCGCCGGATACGGCCCGCCATCTTCTCAGCCGGCCTTCTGCTTCCGGACGAACTTGCCCAGATCGCCGGTCTTCTCCATGGACTTGATGGCAGAGTCGGCAGCCTGCTCGATGGCCTTCTCCGCGGTCTTGTAATCCGGGGCAGTGACCTTGATCCGGTACACCGGGGCCCCGACGTACAGGAGCTCGATATCCACGTCAGGGATCTTGGGCTGGGCGCTTTTGAGCGCCCTTTTGATGATATTCACGCCGTCCGATTTCTGGGAGGTCAGGTGGAGCAGGCCGGTGATGGTGACACGGGGCTTCCTTATGTTCTCCTGCGCCACCTTCAGGATGGAATCCTTCACCACATTATCCAGGCCGACCTTCCGGAGTCCCTCGATCCCCTCGATGGCTGCGTCTTCAAAGGCCCGGTACAGGAGGCCGTATTCCCGGCGGAGCGCCTCCTCGATCTGCTTCCGGTCCGTGCCCGTAGCCTCGGCCACGAACCCGATCCACTTGTGGGCCTTCTGCTCGTTCTTCCACTCCTGGATCTTCTCGCGGCGCTGGTGTTCGTTCACGTCCCGGAGGGAGAGGTCGATATGGCCCCGCTCCCGATCCACGTGGAGGACCTTGCAGACCACCTTCTGCCCCTCCCGGACGAAATCACGGATGTACTTGACCCAGCCCTTGGCCACCTCTGAGATGGGGATCAGGCCCTGGCGGCCGCCGTACTCGTCCAGGCGCACGAATGCCACGAAGTCCTTGACCGTCTCGACACTGCAGATGACCAGTTCGCCTTCCTCGGGCCAGGAACTTTCGGGCATGGCTTCGGGTCCCTCACTCGACTTCGGAGAGGATCTCGGCCTTCACCTGGACCCTGCCGCCGGAGGGCTCGGCCAGGATATGACCGCAGACGATGCAGTCCACGACGGTGGATGCCTTGGAGAAGATCAGCTGCTCGTTCTCACAGTCGGGACACTTCACCCGGAGGAACTTGCTCCGGTTCTCGCGGTTCAGTCGTACCATCCCCATCACTCCGTCAGCTCGAACTTCCCGGCCCGGAACCCGCGCCGGAGATGGGCCTTCGTGCACGTCTTACACCGGTACCGGAGGTTCACCTTCTTTGTGGGCTTGTCCCCTCCGGGCACCTTGGAGAACTTGCCCCGGTTACCCACCCAGCCGCGGCGTGCCTTCTGGCGGTCGATCCAGTGCAGGCCGTATTCCTTCCCCTTCTTTACCCTCTCCACCTCGTGCTCCGTGTGCTTCCTGCAGAACGGGCAGTAGGTCCTGAACTTGGTTGGCATCTTCATGGAATGCTCCCTCCGGCGATACGGTCGAGTATCACTATAATGTACCGGGGGTGATATTTAAGGCTATGTTGCGTTCCACCAGGACGTCGGCGTTCCGGGCCGGCAGGGTCACCACGTCCTCCTTCCGGAGGGCATAGACCCTGCCGTCGATACCGACAAACGGATCGATCTCCTGGAGGATCCTCACCAGGCGAATTGGCAGCGGCTCCACCGGCCCGCATCCAGGATCGGCCGCTGCGGGGACCGCTGTGCCCGCGGGTTCCACCACCTCGGCCTCGATCCGGGGAGCCACCTCAGCCACCATCCCCTGCCGGGCAGCGTTGATGACCCGGGCGATCCCGTCATACATCTCCCGTTCAGCGGGAAGCATCTTGCGGATCTCGTCCCGGTCGGCGATGTGGCTTTCGGTCTGGAGGGCGGCGAGGGAGAGGACCTTCCGGGAACGGATCCGGAAGATGTCCCGGATCGTCTCCCGCATCGCCGCCACCTCCTCCATCAGGGTCTGCGCCTGATCTGAAAGGGGATCCCGGCAGGCATAGACCTGCTCCTGGAGCCCCTTCAGGTGCTCCCGGACCTTCTCGTACAGGTCCGGGGGCATCTCAGAGAGCCTGCCGGTCTCCCGCTCGTTCAGGACAATGATGCGGAGTTCGTCCAGCTTCATCCCCGACCCTCCCCAGCAATCTCTGCGATCCCCCGGCAGCAGAGAAAGACAGCGAGGGCCTCCGGCACAGTGGCAGGGCCCTTCTCCAGCGCATAGGTGGATCCCATGAGCGGCATCGTCACCTTTCCCGACAACTCCACCCTGACCTTCCGGTCACCGAAGACCACCGCATCCACCAGGGGATCGAAGTCAGGGAGTTCCGGAAGATCCAGCGGGGTGACCCGGAAGCCGCTCCCCCCGTGGAGCGACGTCGGGAGCCGGATCAGCCGTTTCGTATCGGTGGTGACCGGCTCATCAGCCCGGGCGGCCTGTTCCTTCACCAGGTCGGTGAGTCTTCCGCGTCCCGCGGCGGCGATGGTCCGGAACGCACGGTGCTGCAGGAGCGGGCCGGGATCGCCGGCGTCCAGCGAGGCGATTGCCCGGTCCAGGTTCTCCATGAGGCGGGTGGCGCCCTCCTTCCCGACCCCCTCGAATGATGTCAGGTGTGCCATCGCCTCCTCCCTGCCCTGGCCCCCCAGCCACATCAGGTACTCGCGGACGGCTCTCATATATCTGCCCCTCCATCCGCCGGGAGCAGGTATGCCCCTTCGCAGGACCGCCCGGGGATCAAGGCCCGTGCCGCAGACGTAATCCACGAGCTCCCGCCGCTCCTGGCTTCCCCAGCCCCGGACCGAAAGGTCCCTGATATGGATGTGGTAACCCCTGCCACCGGAGAAGACCAGGTGGAGGTCCTTCCGGTGGAACCCCAGCTCGCCGGTGAGCATGGCCAGGAGTTTTTCCGTCTCCTCCTTCACCCGGGAGAGCATCCGGTCGTAGGGCCCCCGCATCAGGTGATCGGCGTCCAGGTCAAAGATCAGGTCAGCCCCGGTCCAGCCCTTCTCGCCCATGGTGGAGGCTGCCGGTGCCATGTAGTAGGCAGCGGAGTGGAAGGCGTGGGCAGGGACCAGCGTGCGGAGGTACTCGGCCACCTCGCCCCGGGTGCCAAAGGCCATGTGCCGCCGCATCGCGGTCTTCTGGGGGTCCGGGTCCAGGAAGATGAATCCCCACTCCCGCTGCTCGAGGCCCGGGGGCACCGTGATGCGGCTGCGCCGGTAGTACTCGGCGAACTGCTGCTTCACGAACTCCAGGGTTGCGGGTTTCATGGGAGCGCCTTCTCCATGTACGGATGCCGCAGTGAATACCCGAGCCGGCGGTAGTAGGGCCTGACACCGATCCCTGAAAGGATGGCCATCCGGCGATACCCTGCCCCGGCCGCGATCTGCTCGGCCTCGGAGAGAAGTCTCCGGCCGTACTCGCGGTGCTGCCACTCCCCGCCCGCGGGGGATACCCCCAGAGGCACCAGGTTCCCGTACACGTGCAGCTCCCGGATCAGCGCCGTCCCCTCTTCAATCCTGCCCATGCACTGCGAAGGAAACCGCAGCCGGGCGAACCCGATGAGGGCATCACCCGAGACCATGGAGAGGAAGTGCTCATCGCCGTCACCGCACCGGTAGGTGTCGATGGACAGGGCGGGTTCACACGGCGTTTCCACCCGCCCCGCCTCACGGCAGCGGATACACCGGCAGGAGAGGCCTCCCGCCTCCAGCCGCTGCCGTGCCAGCTGCCGGAAGTTGCTGTGCCGCGAACCTGCCGTGATCAGCCATGCAGGGATGTCCCTCTGGACCCGCTGGAGCCGCACCCAGGGCGGGAGGAGCGACTTGGCATAGGCCACCAGATCCACCAGGTCCTCCTCAGGGTACGGCCGGTACTCCCCCCGCTGCCAGAGGCCCTCGATCTCGGATCCCGGCGTCACCAGCGTGGGGTAGATCTTCAGGAAATCCGGACAGAACCGCTCATCGGAGAAGAGGAGCCGGAACATGGCCCGGTCGTCCTCCATTGTTGCGCCTGGCAGGTTGGGCATCACATGGAAACCCACCTTGAATCCCTGGTCCCTGAGGAGCCGGTTCGCGGTCACCGTGTCTTCCACGGTGCATCCCCGCCGGTTCAGGGCAAGGATCCGGTCATCCAGCTGCTGGACCCCCAGTTCCACCTTGGTGACTCCCAGGTCCCGCATGAGTTCGATGTGCGTGTCGCGACACCAGTCAGGCCGCGTCTCAAAGGTCATGGCCACGCACCGGACCCTGGCCCGCTCCTGCGCATCCTCGATCTCGGGGAAGGGCCTGTCCGGGTCGGGAACGTACCCCTCGTTCCGGTACGCATTCAGGGCTTCCAGGCAGGAGGCGACGCACCACCGCTGGTATTCCGGAGGGCGGGCCGTCAGGGTGCCTCCCATCAGGATCAGCTCGGCCTTGTCAACGGGGTGCCCAAGTGCCTCGAACTGCTCAAGGCGTGCCGTCACCTGCCGGTACGGGTCGTACCCATGGTCCCGGGCCCGGAGGGCAGCCGGCTCCTCGCCGGTATAACTCTGGGGGGTGCCGAAGGGGTGGTCGGGCCCCCCCGGGCAGGGCAGGCACTTCCCGTGGGGGCAGGGTGCGGGCGAGGTCATGACGGCCACAGGGGCCACGCCGGAGCGGGTGCGGGTCGGCTTCAGCTGGAGGAGCGGCCGCAGCCAGGCCCGCTCCTCCGCTGTTGCAGCGGCGAGGATTGCGGAGTTCCGCGGGATCGGCGAGGTGCCGTGGAGCCGGCAGACCTCGCGCTTGATCCGGGGAATGTCCCTCTTTGGCGAAGGAGTAGAAGAGATACGGGATATGATCTCCCGCAGGACCGGGTCACAGTCCATGGATCAGTGGTGGACAGCAACCGTTTCAGGGGTGGTGTCGGCACGGTACTCCACCGCCGGCCCATGCCCGAGCCGGAGGTGGTGGACGATCTCCTCCCCCAGGGTGAGGATCGCCCGCTTGTGGAGGATCTTGTTTTTATGGATGTGTACCGGAGAAATGGAAAGGGAGTTGTAGCGGTCGGTGAAGATTGTCTCGGAGGTGACGTTTTCATAATATTTCTTGACATGGATAAGAAGCATATGGAGATGGAGCAATTCTTCCTTCTGCACACTCTCACCTTCAGTGAATTTAAATTTCATTCCTAGATATATTTTACTGGTGATCTTTATATTGGAAGAAGTACGCGCAGGGGGTCTCCTGCTGGGGCTGGCGGTGGGGGATGCGCTGGGTGCGCCCCTGGAAGGCCTCCCTCCGCAGGCGGTCACCGTCAGGGAAATGCGGGGCGGGGGGATCCACGGCCTCCCCCCCGGCTCACTCACCGATGATACACTGCAGGCAGCCGCGGTTGCGCGGTCCCTCGTTGCCTGCAGGGGTTTTGCGCCCGGTGACCTGACCCGCCGCCTGCTGGAAGGTTACCTGCGCCATCCCGATCTTTTCGGTCCCACCTCCGCAGGTGTCTTCACCCTCCTCCTGCAGGGGGTACCGCCGGAACAGGCACCTGCCCGTGTCCACCGGATCCGGGGCGGATCCCGGTCCAACGGCGCGGTGATGCGCGGCCTGCCGCTGGCCCTCATGTTCACCCCCCCGGCCCTGGATGTGGCCTCCCTGGCCTGCTCCCGCATCACCCACCACGACCCGGTGGCAGGGACCTGTTCCCTGGCCGTGAATCGCATGGCTGCCGATCTCGCCCGCGGGATGCCCCGGGAACAGGCGCTCCTGAGGGCCGTGGCGGCATGCCCGCCGGGAGAAGTCCGGGAGATCCTTTCCCGCTGGGATGCCATCGAACCGGTGGCATCCCTGGACGCGGTCACCCTCACCCACTGTGCGGTCCGCGTCTTTCTGGAAGCAGAGAGCTTTGAGGAGGCGGTGGTCAGGGCCGTGAACCTGGGGGGCGACACCGATACGGCGGGCGCAGTCACCGGTGCGCTGGCCGGTGCCTGCTGGGGTATCAGGGCCATCCCGGAGCGATGGCTGGATGCCCTCCGCGACGGCCCGGCACTGCTCGATCTGGCCCGCGACCTCTGGCTCGCTTCCCGCCCCGCCTGAAGAAGAAGAAGTCATCGGAGATCATCAAGTCCTGGCTCTCACGACAGGAAGAGTACTGGGACGCTCCAGGGGGGGACCTTCGGTCCCCCCCCCGCCGCGTGGGCGCCCCCACCGGGCCTCAGGATAAATGAAACACGGTTTTTTCCGGGTGGTGGATCTGGGGAGTCTGGGACAGGATGCGGGAGGGGGGGCACAGCCCCCTCCCGGGTCTCCCCCCCGATGAGGATGTCCCGCCAAGTTGGTGACCGGTACATGATTGATCAGGAAGTTCCGGAATACCGGCAAGGGGGTGCCCACGCGGCGGGGGCGGAGCCTCGGCGGAGCCCCCGAGAGCGTCTCACCAGTAGTCAAAGAATACGTAAAACCGACTTTGTACTGAGAACCGACTTTGACTATGAGGGGACTACTTCCTAGGGATCGTCTGCCGCCTCAGACGGGGCGGAGTTCCACGAGTTTCAGGGATCTGCCCTTCTCACAGATATCGGGGGCGTTTCCCAGGATCTCCCCCACCATGTAGCGTTCCCCGTCGATGACCCCCTCGGGGCAGCAGAGCTCGTAACTCTTGCACTCCACCTGCCGGCAGGAGCACTCGTAGGAGATCCGGGAGTTCATGATGGCGCTGTCCGCCGTGACCAGGGCTACCACCGGCGATTCCACCACCTCCACCGCGCAGGACCCGGAGGCATGGACCTGGCAGTTGTGGGGGGCAGTGGTGCGGACCGTGACGATCCGGTACTTCCTCCCCGACTGGAGGTTGTTGCAGGCCTTCCGGACCTTGCAGGACTCGCACTCCTTCAGTTCCCCCTCGTAGATGAACTCGAGCCCGGGTTTGGCCAGCAGCTTCCCGATGAGGGTGACCTTGGGTTTGGCTTCCGCCATGACGATCACTCTTTGTACAGCATCGTAATTAAGGACTCGGCCGATTCCCGTGTCAGGCCCATGTCCAGGATCGTGAACCGTTCGGGCCGGATCTCCTTTGCTGCGAGAAGTGCCCTGACCGCCGTTTCATCGTCGATCCCGATCTCGGCCGGCGTGGTGGGGGCACCGATCCGGCGCAGGGAGTCCCGGATCCCCCTCCAGTCCCCCCCGTGCAGGTACATGGTGATGATCGTGCCGATCCCACATTTCTCGCCATGGAGTCCCTTCCCCGGAGCCAGCCGGTCCAGGGCATGGGAGAACTTGTGCTCTCCCCCGCTGGCGGGCCGGGAAGACCCGGCTATGGACATGGCCACGCCGGAGGAGACAAGGGCTTTTGTCACGATCCAGGCGGACTCTTCCTGGTGGGGACGGATCAGGTCCGCGTTCTTCACGAGGATCTCGGCAGTCATCCGGGAGAGGGTGAAGGCATACTCCGAGACCGGTTCTCCCCGGAGACGGCGGGCCAGCTCCCAGTCCAGGACCGCGGTGTAGTTGGAGATGATGTCGGCACAGCCTGAGGCCAGCAGCCGGTGGGGCGCCGAGGCGATGATCCCGGTGTCAGCAATGATGGCGGCCGGGGGATGGGCCTTCAGGGAATGGGACTGGCGCCGGGACGGTACCGTCGCCGACGCAGAAGCGATGCCGTCGTGGGAGGCCGCGGTGGGGATGGAGATGAACTGCTTCTCCAGGTTGTAGGAGACGATCTTGGCCGTGTCGATGACCCGGCCTCCCCCTACCCCGATGAGAAAGTCGGAGCCGGCCGCGGCTTTCTCCCCCTTCCGGACGATGGCGGGGCTGATGGTGTCGGCGATGAAGGTCTCTGCCGAATAGGGCTCCTGGAGGAGCCGGAGAACGGTCTCACCCGCGATCTTCAGGGTATGGGACCCGGTCACCACGAGCACCCTGGATCCCAGCGACAGGTCATCGCAGACCGCGGGCAGCTGGGTGAGCGCATCGTGCCCGATCACGACGTCCCGGGGGAGCTGCGTCCATTTGGACTTGTCAAAACCTTTATTCCTGAGCAGGTCCATACCATCTCCGCTCATTTCGGATCATTCATGATTAGAGAGTTCCTCTACAAATACTACATTGATCCCATTGTTCTCGGACAGCCCTATAACCCCGTTGACACCCTCACCTATGCCCTCATCCTCCTGGTCTGCGTGTTCCTGATCTCCCGGTGGCTGGTCCGGAGCGGGATCCCGGTCGACCGGTCCCTGGTGCTCTCCACCCTCCCGTACGTGGTGTGGGGCGGCCTCCTCCGGGTGGTGGAGGATACCGGCCTTGTCCCTCCCCCGTGGCAGTACCTGCTGATCACACCCCTGATCTTCTTCGTTGTCTTCGGCTTCACCATCGCGGCGCTCTTCGTTGCCCGAAGCCTGGAGGTGAAGGGAGTGCTGGGCCGGTACCAGCCCCTCTACGCAGGGATTGGTACCGGCGCCTCGGTGGGGACCGGGCTCTTCCTCCTCTGGTTTGGTCTCACGTATACCCGGGTGGATCTCACCATTCTTCTTGCTATCCTTGGCCTGGCGTCGGTCACTTCCCTCGCCCTCATGGCCCTCGTGGAACGGGGCTTCGGCTGGAAGGAGGCGGCAGATCCCCTCTTCCGTACCCTCATCTTCGCCCAGATGCTGGATGCCTCGGCCACCAGTATCGGGATCGACCTCCACCCCCTGCACTACGTGGAGGTGCATGTGGTGGGATCCACCCTCATCGCCCTCACCGGCTCCGCCTTCTCCATGTTCCTGTTAAAGATTGCCGTCGTGATCCCTGCCATCTATGTCCTCGCTGCCTACCGGAAGGAGGGCAATCCGGCACTGTGGCACCTGATCCTCCTCGCCATGATCGTCGTGGGCCTTGCCCCGGGCGTCCGGGATACGGCCCGTATGGTGCTCTATGTCTAGGGGCACCCTGTTCCGGCCAGCCCTCATCGTGATCGGGGTCTTTCTGGCTACCCTGGTTCTGGGGGTCCTGGTGGTCGCACGGAATCCCACGGTGGGAGAGACCCTGATCCAGTTCCTCAGGGACCAGGTCCTGGGGAGTATTCCGTCTGGAAATCCCCCGCTCCTCTTCCTCGCCATCTTCCTCAACAACCTGCAGGCCTGCGTGATCCTCTTTCTGGGGGGTGCCTCCCTGGGGGCTATCACGCTCTTCTACATGGCGACGAATGGCATCGTCATTGGCGGGATCATGGAGGCGGTCCGGCAGGAGAAAGGGATCCTGTTCGTGATGGCGGCCATCCTTCCCCACGGCATTGTCGAGATCCCGGCCTTCCTCATTGCCGGAGTACTGGGGCTCTCCCTGGCGGAGGCTCTCTGGCGGGAATGGAAAGGCGACGGAGATGCGGCAGCCAGGGCCCGGGAACTGGGATCCGTGTTCCTCCGGGCAGTTCTGCCCCTCGTAGCCGTGGCAGCGGGAATCGAGGCTTTTATCACACCCCACATCATATCTCTCGTCGCGCAGGTGTGACGTTGCCGACGGAAGAGGAGCAGAGAACGCTCCCCCCGAAGGGGGACTTCTCCGGGTGGTATCACGAGATCCTCTGGCGGGCCGAGATCATGGACGTCCGGTACCCGGTGAAGGGGCTCTACGTCTGGTATCCCTTCGGGTTCGCCCTGAGGAAGCAGGTGTACGGGCTCCTCCGCAGCCTGATGGACCGGGACCACGAGGAGGCCCTCTTCCCCCTGCTCATCCCCGAGCAGGAGTTCATGAAGGAGGCCGAGCACATCAAGGGCTTCGAGAACGAGGTGTACTGGGTCACCCACGGCGGGACGACCCCGCTGGAAGTGAAGCTGGCGCTGCGCCCGACGAGCGAGACGGCCATCTACCCGATGTATGCCCTCTGGGTCCGATCCCATGCGGACCTCCCCCTGAAGATCTACCAGATCGTCTCCACCTTCCGGTACGAGACCAAGCACACCCGTCCCCTGATCCGGCTCCGGGAGATCACCTCCTTCAAGGAGGCCCACACCGTCCATGCCACCTGGGAGGAGGCCGAAGGCCAGGTGGAGGTGGCGATAGGGCTGTACCGGGAGTTCTACCTGATGATGGGCATCCCGGTCATCATCTCCCGGAGGCCCGAGTGGGACAAGTTCCCGGGTGCCGACTATACGATCGCGGTGGATACCCTCATGCCGGATGGGCGGACCCTCCAGATCGGGACGGTCCACCACCTGGGGGACCACTTCTCCCGGACCTTCAGTATCCAGTACGAGGATCCGGCAGGGGCACAGCAGTTCGCCCACCAGACCTGCTACGGGATCTCGGAGCGGTCCATTGCCGCGGTGATCAGTGTCCACGGCGATGACCGGGGCCTGGTCTTCCCTCCCCCCGTGGCCCCCGTGCAGGTGGTGGTGGTCCCCATCATCGTCGGGAGCCGGAAGGAGGAGGTGCTGGCTGCTGCGGAAGCCGCGGCGGAAACCCTCCGTACCGCCGGACTCCGGGTGAAGGTGGACCGGCGGGAGATCCGGCCCGGTGCCAAGTATTACCACTGGGAGATGCGGGGCGTCCCCCTCCGGCTGGAGATCGGCCCGAAAGACCTGGATGCCGGGGTGGTGACGGCGGTGACCCGGCTGGGGACAAAGAGCCGGATCCCCCGGGCCGATCTCACCACCGTGGTACGGGAGATCCTCGGGCAGCTGCAGGATCAGCTGCTGGCCAGGGCCGGGGAGGACCTGAAGGCGAGGATCACATCCACCACTACGCTCGCGGAGACGGCGTTGGCCGTGAAGACGGGCGTGGCCCTCGCCCCCTGGTGCGGGAGCCGGGAATGCGCCGAAGCGCTCGAGCAGCAGGTGGATGCCAGCGTCCTGGGGACAGAGGTGCGGGGATACGGGACGGAGGGGACGGGTGCCCCCTGCATCATCTGCGGAAAACCCGGGTCACCGGCACTCGTGGGCCGCTCATTCTGACCGGCAGTCCCGGCAGGAGAAACGGCCCCGCAGGCTGTTATTCTGACCGGCAGTCCCGGCAGGAGAAACGGCCCCGCAGGCTGTTATTCTGACCGGCAGTCCCGGCAGGTGTAGCGGACCTCGTCGCCAGCGCGGGCCAGGTCCCCGGAGATCCGTTTCTTCCCCCCGAAGAGAAAGAGCCGCCCGCACGACGTGCACCGCTTCACCCGGATCCGGTCCCCGAGGGTCATGGGCACCTCCAGCTCGTAGGTGGTCTCCCGGGGGGTGGTGTCTCCGCTGAAGGCCCCCTCGCACCGGGAGATCAGGGAGAGGGTCTGGACCGGGCTTGCCCCCAGCGCCTCGAACTTCCGGTACAGGAAGTAGTGGAAGAGCAGCCAGGCCAGGTCCGAGCGGTCGATGACATCGTCGAAACCTTCACAGACGTCTTCGGTGTCCTCCAGCTCGCAACCGCAGAGCGGGCAGCGGCCCGAGACCAGCTCCTCGAGAAAGACCTCCTGCTGGCAGCCGGGGCACGTGGTGTGGCGGGCGTTGACGCGGGGAGCCACGGGATAAACCCTCCTTTGAAGAAGACCGGCACTGCCGTTTCACGGCGTGCCGTGTGCTCTTTACCTCTTTGTGCTCCGGACTCTTAAACGTATGTTGATGTGCCTCCGCGCTACGACGGGGAAACGGGGTAAAAGCATCTCAAATCTGTCAGGGGAATTCCGGCGGGGGGGGGCTTCGGCCATCTCCCGGTCCCACCCCCGTATGAGGATAGCCGCCTCGTCGGGGCATTCCCATCCCCATTCAACTGCTCTCCAGGGTTGGATCCAAAATCAGGAAATCCGGCGTGGATCAGTCATCCTCATAAGGGAGGGTGGCGGGAGGGGGTGTCCCCACCCGCTCAGCATGTCAAGAGAGTATTGTTATTGACGAAGCCCCGTCACC
>JAJRDF010000104.1 GCA_028678555.1 Methanomicrobiales archaeon | reverse complement strand
GATCCCGAAGGCCGAGACCGCCGCAGCCCCGTACGCCGTGACGATGGCCATGAGCGCGAGGGAAGCAAAGGCCCGCATTCCGTTCTGGAGCGCGGAGGGGACCGCGACACCAAAGAGGCGGCGGACCAGGGAAAGGTCGAACGAAAGGTTCTCCGGGAGGGACAGGATACCTTTTCTCCGGAACATGATCCCTGCCAGGATGACGAGTCCCATCGTGCGGGCCAGCACCGTGGCGAGGGCAGATCCTGCCACCCCCAGCGCCGGGGCTGCACCCAGGCCGAAGATCAGCACCGGGTTCAGCACGATGTTCACCAGGATCACCCCAACCATCACGTACATCGGTGTCCGGGCATCACCCGTGGACTGGAAGGAGACGATCAGGAGCCAGAGAAGGACCAGCGACCCGATGCCCAGCAGGAAGGTGGAGAGGAAGGCGGCCCCGGCATCGGCCACTGCTCCCTCGGCCCCCATCAGGAGCAGGATCGGGGTGGAGAAGAACGCACCGATGGCCATCAGTATGAGCGAGAAACCGGCGCCCAGGACCAGCGCATGGAAGAGGACCGTCCGGATCTCCGGGTACTCCCTGGCCCCATAGGCCCGGGAGATGAAGGCTGCCGTTGCCGTGGCGATGCCGATGAGCACCGTCACCAGGAAGAAGATGAGGGATGTGGCGAGCGCGACACCGGCAATGGCATCGGGACCCAGCCGTCCGACGAAGTAGAGGTCCACGATCTCGACAACCGCCTGGAGCAGGTTGGAGACGAGAATGGGAAGGGAGACGGCGAGGAGGCCCCGGAGCAGGTTCCCCTCCGTGATCTCGTTCCTCAGGGCCTCGTGGGTCACCGGGTCACCCCCGCCTGATCATGCTCAGGGGAATGGGAGCGGAACGGGATAAAACCCGCGGGAGATGGGGAAAAGGATACGGACCACGGTCCGGAGGCCTTCCCCACCGCCATGGATAAAGATAGATATTGGACGAGCCCCTACACATAATGAGTTTCACGGGGAGATGACGGAATGCGGCTCCTGCTGATCCACTCGGATCGTATCGAGTACCAGGCAAAGAAACAGACACCCATGGCCGAGGAGACGTCCGCTCTCTCGGATGCAATGGACAACGCACTCGTGGCCTTCTGCGCGGTGGAGGCCATTGACGAGGAGGACCTGGACGGGGTGGTCCGGCGGGCGGCGGAGGAGATCGCCGCCATGGCAGAGAAGGTCCGGGCTGAACGCGTGATGGTGTATCCTTACGCCCACCTCTCGTCTGATCTCGCCTCCCCCCAGACCGCTGTCCGGGCGCTCCAGGCGCTGGAGCAGGTCCTCGCCGGCAACCACGGCCTCGAGGTCCGCCGGGCCCCCTTCGGCTGGTACAAGGCCTTCACCCTCTCCTGCAAGGGCCATCCCCTCTCGGAACTCTCCCGCACCATCACCCCCGGCGAGGAGGTGCAGCCCCCGAAGAAGGTGGTGGAGCACGAATTCTTTGTCCTGACCCCCGAAGGAAAGCGGATCGAGGCCGCCACTTGCGCCGACGACTCCCCGTTCGGCTGCCTGATCCGGAAGGAGCTGGGCATGGCCTCGGGTGCGGTCGGAGAGCCTCCCCACGTGGACCTGATGCGGTCCAAGGAACTGGTGGACTACGAACCGGTGAGCGACGTGGGCCACCTGCGGTGGATGCCCCGCGGCAAACTGCTCCGGGACCTGATCGCCGACTATGTGCTCATGACCCTCCTCCCCTACGGTGCCATGCCCGTCGAGACCCCGGTGATGTACGACCTGGGGGACCAGGCCATCTGCGAGCACGCGGCCAAGTTCGGCGAGCGGCAGTACCGGTTCAAGAGCGGCAACCGGTCCATGATGCTCCGGTTCGCCGCCTGCTTCGGCATGTTCTCCATCATGCACGGGATGCACATCTCCCCCAACCACCTCCCCATGAAGATGTACGAGCTCTCCACGTACTCCTTCCGGCACGAACAGAAAGGTGAGGTGATCGGGCTGAAACGCCTCCGGGCGTTCACCATGCCGGACATGCACACCCTCTGCCTTGACATGGACCAGGCCCTCTCCTGCTTCGAGGAGCAGCTGGCCATCGGCGTGCAGAGCGGGGTGGACCTGGGAGTGCGGTACTACAGCGCGCTGCGGTGCACCCGGGACTTCTACGATGCGCACCGGGACTGGATCCAGAAGATCGTGAAGATCCTGGGGGAGCCGGTGCTCATCGAGATCCTCTCCGAGCGGGTCCATTACTGGGTGGCCAAGATCGATCTGGCTGCCATCGATGCCCAGGGACGGCCCATCGAGAACCCCACGGTCCAGATCGACGTGGAGTCCTCGACCCGGTTCGGGATCCGGTACCACCGGGACGGGGTGGAGTACCATCCGCCCATCCTCCACTGCTCACCCACGGGTTCGGTGGAGCGGGTCATCTGCGCCATGCTGGAGACACAGGCCACGGTCCCGGTCCCGCAGTTCCCCACCTGGATGGCGCCCACGCAGGTACGGATCGTCCCCGTGGCCGAGCGGCACCTGGAGTTCTGCCGCGGCCTTTCCACCCGGCTGAACGCCGCCTCCATCCGGTGCGACCTGGACAACCGGGAGGAGAGCGTGAACAAGAAGGTCCGGGCAGCGGGCATGGACTGGGTCCCCTACGTCGTGGTGGTGGGCGACCGCGAGGTGGAGACCGGGATTCTCACCGTGACGGTCCGGAAGCTCTCGGCGCCCGAGAAGCCCCACAAGGCACAGATGAAGGAAGCGGATCTGGTCCGGGCTGTCAGGGAGGAGACAGGACACCTGCCCTTCCGGCCCCTCTACACGCCGGTACTGCTCTCGCAGAAGCCGCGGTTTATCTGATACACCATCCTCCCCCGTGCAGAGGTTAAGATCCGATGGCCGCAATCCCCGGGCTGAAACGGGACCTGGGTCCCTGGGAGGTGACCCTCTCCGGTGTCGGGATCATCCTGGGGGCCGGGATCTATGCCCTCATCGGCGAGGCGGCGGGCCTCGCCGGAAACGCCCTCTGGCTCTCATTCGTGCTTTCGGCGGCCATTGCCCTCTGCACCGGCCTCTCTTACGCGGAACTCTCTTCCATCTTCCCCCGTGCCGGTGCCGAGTACGAGTACGTACATCACACATTCGGCCGGCGGATGGCATTTGTCATCGGATGGCTGATCATCTTTGCCGGGGTGATTGGAGCCTCCACCGTGGCACTGGGTTTTGCCGGGTATGCGGCCACGCTCCTCCCGCTGCCGCTCTTCCTCTGGGCACTCCTCCTGATCGCAGGGATCACGATCCTCCTCCTCCTGGGCATCCGGATCTCGGCCTGGTTTGCCATCCTCTTCACCCTCATTGAGATAGGAGGCCTCATCGCAGTCATCGTGATCGGCATCCCCCATCTGGGGGAGGTGGACTACCTGGCAATGCCTCTGGGATTCACCGGAGTGCTTCAGGCGGCAGCTCTCGTCTTCTTTGCCTACATCGGGTTCGAGGACGTGGTGAAGCTCGCTGAGGAGACCCGGCGACCCCATGTGAACATCCCCCGGGGGCTCCTCATCGCCATGGCCCTTTCCACCGTCCTCTACCTCCTGGTGGCAGTGGCCGCCGTCTCGGTGCTGCCCTGGGAGACGCTGGCCGCCTCCCCCGCCCCCTTCGCCGCCATCGTGGAGACGGCGCTGGGATCCGCGGGTGCAGAGGCCATCACGCTGGTGGCCCTCTTTGCCACGGCCAACACCGTGCTCCTGATGATGCTGGCCTCCTCCCGGATCACCTACGGGATGGCCTCGTCCCGTGCCCTCCCCGGCTTCCTCGCCCGCCTGGATGGGCGCCGGGGCGTCCCGTACCTGGCCACACTGCTCGTCGGCATCCTGGCGGCGGCAGTGGCCCTGGCCGGTGACCTGGTACTCGTCGCCCAGGTAACGAACTTCACCCTCTTCCTCACCTTCGCCACCATCAACGGCGCCGTGATCCTGCTCCGGTTCCGTGAGCCTGGCCGGGAGCGCCCCTTCCGGATCCCCGGATCTCTCGGCAGGATGCCCTTTTTCCCCCTCGCGGGTCTCATCTCCACGTTCCTCCTCCTCTGGCAGCTGAACCTGCAGGTGATCCTGATCGGGATCGCACTCACCGCAGTGGGCGCTGCCATCGGGTGGCGGGGGAAAGGGGGACCTCTCCCCTCGTCCCCTCAATGAAAAAAGGAGGGGATCTTCCCAGCGGGTTACCTGTGACCCTGTCGCCACCAGAGGGCAATCCCGGCCGCGAGAATCAGAGTGAGGGCCGCCGCGGGGAACGGGATGCCTGCCCCGGCGGGGATTGTCACGGGCACCAGCTCCACCGCGAGGGAAGTGGTCTCACCGGAAGCGATGGCAACCGAAATCTCGGCGGTATTGTATCCTTCCGCCGAGACCTCCACCATGTAGGAACCCGGGGAGAGGTCGCCCACCGTGAGCGGGGTCACCCCGGCCGGGATGCCCCCGATGCGGACCTCGGCCCCCGAAGGGACGCTGGAGAGAGCGAGCGATCCGGGCGGGGGGATGGTCGGGGTCCCGGTGGGGGTCACCGGGGTGGGCTCGGTGGTTACGGTTTCCGTCAGGGTGGGCGTGGCCGTTGGGGTGGGGGTGGAGGGGGCCGCCGGGAACCCTTCAAAGACATAGATCTGGTTGTCCCTGTCCGCGATGGCCACGCGGGTGGCACCGGTGGTCAGGTCCACGCCGTCCACCTCCCCGCCCGTGGAAAGAACATACTGCATGGCCCCGCTGCGGGAGAAGACGTTCACTTTCCCGTCCGCCAGCCCAACGGCCACGTAGGCACCATCCGGGGAGATCCCCACGGCACTGGGGGCCACCGGAAGGATCAGGGACCAGTCCTGGTTACCCTGCCCGTCGAATGCCGTCAGGCGGTTCAGGCCGGTCACGACGACGATGGTACTGCCATCGTCAGACATGGCCAGGTCCACCACCGATCCCTCCACCGAGGTGCTCCACTCCTCGTCCCCGTCACCGGAATAGAGGTCAACACCGTAGGAGCTGGTACCCGCGGCGAGGGGATCCCCTGCCGGGGTGATGGCCAGGGCGGTTACGGACCCGTCGGTGGTCTTCGTCCAGATGGCCTTCCCTGCACTGTCCAAGGCGGCGATCTGGTAGTTGGCCGAGCCCGCCGCCACCGTGGTACCCCCTGTTGCCACTGCGACAGACTCCACACTCCCCCCCATGGAGTATTCCCAGACCAGGTCCCCCTTCCCGTCCACGACACCCATTTTCCCGCCCACATTACCAAACACGGCCCTGTCTCCACCGGGAGAGAGGGCCACCGAGGTTGGCCTCATCTGGGTCGGGTACGTCCACAGCAGGGTTCCACCCCGGTCAAAGAACACGAGGGTATTGGACTGGCTGACGGCGGCAACGTAATCCCCGTCAGGCGTGATGGCCACGTCCACCACGTCGTTGGCATCGTTGTAGGTCCAGAGAAGCTTCCCCGTCATATTCGCTGCACCCGCAGGGGAGAGGAGCAGTTTCCCCGTCATATTCGCTGCACCCGCAGGGGAGAGGAGCAGTGCTGCGGCAAGCAGCAGGAATATGAGAAATGTCAGGGGTCGCGTGCCGTTCCCGGAATATCCACCCGCTCTTCCTGTGGCATGCATGAATCCGGGGTATCCAGCTCCCCCCATATATGTGTATGCCAGCACCGGGCCCGCACTGATGACTTCCTTCCGGAACGCTCATGGGATCCCGGGGCGAGGGATCCCGTACACATCCCGCGGTCGGGAGAGGTCAGCCATGCAGTACTCGGAAGGGAGGATCGGCAGGGTGTTTGTGGTGCGGTTCGACGAAGGCGAGGATCTCCTGCAGGGGCTCCGCCGGTTCCTGGCCGAAAAGGAGGTCAGGACCGGTTATGCGATGGTCCTGGGCGCCCTCCATGAGGGGAGGTTGGTCACCGGCCCGGAGGAGGATGTGATCCCGCCGGTCCCCCACTGGGAGACAGCCTCCGGGGGGTGGGAGGTGCTGGGCATGGCCACGGTGTACCCCGGTGACGAGGGAGAGCCTGCCCTCCATCTCCATGCCACGATAGGTCGGGGGAAGGCGACCCTGACCGGCTGCCTCCGGGAGGTGGCAGAGGTATACCTGATGGTGGAAGCCATTGTGGTAGAGATGGAAGGGATCTCCTTCCGGCGGCTGCATGACCCTTCCACCGGTCTTCACCTCCCGGAAACGGGTTGACCGGAACCCTTCCGGTCTCCTGTCCCTTAGAGAGGTACATGCCGGGCCCTGCCGTACCGGGGCCTTTCCTGAAGGGACGGCAGGGCAACCTTTATCTCGCCGTGATGGGAGTATCCGATTGATCAGGAAGGAATGAGAATGGAGCAGGACATGGAGCAGCTGGTGGGGAAGATCACCCACTATTTCCCGAAGATCGGTGTCGCGGTGGTGAAACTCTCGGCCAATCTCCGCCAGGGTGACCAGATCGTGGTGAAGGGGACCCATACCGGCTTCCGGCAGACGGTCTCCTCCATGCAAATAGAGCACGCGAGCATCGCCCAGGCCACGCCGGGGCAGGAGGTCGGTATGAAGGTCGCCCAGCCGGTGCACGTGGGCGACCAGGTGTTCCGGTTCCAGGCGAAGTGAGGAGCGAGAACTCTCTCTTTTTATAACCCGAACAGAATGCGAATCCCCGGGTTCGGGCTGATGAGATGATTGAAGTCGGTCACTGCCGATTCTCCTCACCGGGATATGACGACAGGAGGGGCGGAGCCCCCTCCCCGGTCTCACCCCCGTAAGGATAGTGGGATCCGACGTTATTCAGTTACTTTCGAGAAATTGTATTTTCGAGTCCCCTGGCCCGGACTACTTCAGATCCACGATCTCCACTGTCATCCCGTCTGTCTCCAGCAGCGCCACCGTGCATCGCCCGGTGAGGTAACCTGACACGGCCCCCGGGTTCACCACCAGGGTACCTCTGTCACGGGTGATAGTGGGCCGGTGGGAGTGCCCGTGGACCACGACGGCAAACTTCCCTCCCTGAACAACGGACGCCAGGCGATCCTTCTGGTGCCCGTGCAGGAGGGCGATGGCCTGGCCCCCCGCCGTCACCTCCGTAATCTCCCCACGGATCTCCAGGTTCTTGCGTTCCCGGCACTTCATGAGGAGCATCTCCCGGTCGCCGTCATTGTTCCCGAAGACACCCACCATCGGGGCACGGAGACCTGCAAGCGTATCGATGACAAACGGTGAAATGTAGTCGCCGGCGTGGAGGACCAGGTCCACCTTCGCGTCGTTGCACCAGGCCACGGCCTTTGCGATCATCGAAAGCCGGTCGTGGGTATCCGAGAGGATGCCGATGCGCACAGGGAACAACCCGGGAACGGTATGGTTGGGGGGAAGAGATAAGGGTATGGAAGGGATGCCTGCGGGAGGTTCAGACAGTCCCGATATCCTCGTTCCAGAGGTCCGGGCGTGCCGCGATGAACGCCTCCATCATCGAGACGCATTCGTCCAGGTCCATGTCCACCACCTGGACCCCGTGGGACTCCATGAACTCCCGTGCCCCTGCAAAGGTCCGGCATTCCCCCACCACCACCTTCGGGATATTGAACTGGACCACGGCCCCTGCACAGAGGAAGCATGGCATCAGGGTGGAATAGAGGGTGGTGTCCCGGAAGCTGCCGATCCGGCCGGCGTTCCGCAGGCAGTCGATCTCGGCGTGGAGGATGGGGCTCTCCTCCTGCACCCTCCGGTTGTGCCCCCGGCCGATGATCTTCCCTCCCTTCACGAGCACCGAGCCGATGGGGATACCCCCCTCGGAGAGCCCTTTACGGGCTTCGTCAATTGCAGCAGACATGAACGGGTCCACAACGAACACCTGACTCAACAATATGCATCGGTTCTTACAAAGGTTACGGAGGACCCCTCATACGGGACATTTTACGATATTCTTGTCGTGGCGCAAGTGGATCGATCTCTGGGAAAAACATCACGTGAGTTCAATCATTCATCCCCTCGTATCGCTTGAGTAACCACTTTTCGCCACAGCTCCGGCAGATGCGGTACCCGTCGCTTTGGGTGTCAGTCTCTCCGCACCCGCAATACCAGCAGGCGTTTTCGTTCAACGCCTCCCATCCACATCCAGGGAACGTGCATTTCACGAAGCTGGGTCCGTGAATCAGCTTTTTATGTCCACATTTTGGGCATCTTTTCAGGTCGCATTCGGCAAAGTCTCTGGAACCCATGATCAATGGGCCGCTGTGATTCTATATTGACCTTCCCCCTGCATGGAAGAATTGCGAAGAAAAATGGTTGTGGAACT
>JAJRDF010000103.1 GCA_028678555.1 Methanomicrobiales archaeon | reverse complement strand
ACGGAGACATCGTCCATGAGGAGGGAACCCGACACCAGGGTGAAGGGCTCGATCCGGACCCGGGACCCGATGGAGGTGTGGGGCATGATGCAGCACCCGGGCCCGATCTGGCAGTCATCGCCGATCACCACCGGCCCCTGGAGGGTGGTGTGGGGGCCCAGGGTGGTCCCCTCGCCCACCCTCACGGTCCCGGAGAAGATGACGGATCCATGGATCCGGCCGCCCTTCTGGGGCTCCACCCGTGCCAGCAGGCTCCGGTTCAGCTTCAGCACGTCCCAGGGATAGATGGCATCCTGCCACCCCTCGGCATGAATGGCCTTCATCATCATCCCCCCTGAGATGGCGTCCATCACCGCGTCCGGGAGCTCGGTCGCTTCCATCCGGTCCAGGAACCCGGGGGTGAGGGAGAAGATGCCGGTGGAGACCGTGACGGTGGGGGCCAGTTCCGGCTTCTCGATGATCCCGGTGACATACCCCTTCCGGATCACCACAACCCCGAAGTTGGACGGGCTCTCGTGCTCCCGGACCAGCATGGCGTTCTGTACATCTTTGACCTTCGCGATGGAGGCCGCGTCGATGAAGTTGTCTCCGGGGACCACCAGGAAGTCGTCGTGGATCTCGCCTGCTGCCGCGCGGAGGGCATCGGCGGTCCCCAGCTGGCGCTTCTGGACGACAGTGGTAACCGGGAAGGGGAGGCGGTTGCAGTAGCTCAGCACCGACTCCTTCCGGTACCCTGCCACCACCACCAGGTCACGGATCCCGTTCTCGATGAGCGCATCCATCACGTGGGCAATGATGGGCCGGTTCGCCACCGGAATCATCGCCTTCGGCCTGCTGTGGGTCAGGGGCCGGAGGCGCATCCCCTCCCCTGCCGCGAGAATCACTGCCTGCATGGGTTTCACCTACCTGATCTCGGTTCCGTCATCGATGCACCCGTGGATGTAGGCGTGGGGCGCCACCCGCACCCCTGCCCCCACGATGGTACCGGTATTCACCGAGCAGTTGATCCCGAAGAGGACCCCGTCCCCCACCACTGCCCCGAACTTGGTCCTCCCCGTGGACCTGCCGCAGACCACCACCTCGCCGTGATCATGCCGGAGGTTCGCGATCTTTGTGCCTGCCCCGAAGTTGCACCGGGACCCGACGATGCTGTCTGCCACGTAGTTGAAGTGGGGCAGGTTGGTCTCGGGGAGGATCACCGAGTTCTTCACCTCGGTGGCATGACCGATGTGGCACCGGTCCCCGATGGAGGTGGCCCCCCGGAGGTAGGCATGGGGCCCGATCCGGCAGCCGCTCCCGATGGCACAGGGTCCCTCGATGACGGTACCGGCCCGGATCACCGTGCCCTCCCCCACGGAGACGCTGCCCGCGATCTGCACGCCCTCCTCGATGATTCCCTCCCGGCGGGGGGTTTCCCGATCCAGCATCTCCCGGTTGGCCTCCAGGAGGTCCCACGGGTAGCCGGCATCCATCCAGGAGGAGAGGTGGTGCCCCCGGAGGGTGCCGTCCCGGATGGAGGCGGCCAGTGCATCGGTGAGCTCGTACTCCCCGCGGGGGGAGCGGGAGAGGGACCCCAGGGCCTCAAAGATCCCCTCGTCCAGCAGGTATGCCCCTGCGTTGATCAGGTCCGACCGGGGCGTCCGGGACTTCTCGTCCAGACCGGTGACCCGGTCCCCTTCCAGGACCACGACCCCGTAATCCTCCGGCCTCGGGGAGCGGGAGAGGGCCATGGCCGGCGGGGGGCGCCGGAGGAACTCCTCCAGGGCCTCTCTCCGCACGATCATATCCCCGTTCAGGAGCAGGAAGGTGCCGGAGACAAGGCCTTCTGCCTCCCGCAGGGCGTCCCCGGTGCCCAGCTGGTGACGCTGGGGCACGTACCGGATCCGGATCCCGAGCCGGGACCCGTCGCCGAAGTGGTCCCGGATCTCCTTCTCCCGGTAGCCCACCACCAGCACGAAGTCCCGGATCCCCGCGTCCCGGGTGGCGGCCAGCAGGTGCTCCAGGATGGGCCGGTTGGCGAGGGGCAGCATCACCTTGGGCCGGGTGGCGGTGAGGGGCCGCATCCTCCGCCCTTCCCCCGCCGCCAGGACCACGCATTCCATGGTAGTACCGTCCTTCCATCGGTTTAATGAAGGTATTGGTGGGATTGACAGTGGTTTTCGGTTAACCACGGCCGGTGGGGAGTACCGGCAGCGGTTTTCGGTTAACCACGGCCGGTGGGGTATCACGGGGGGGTTGCCCGGCGGACCATCTGCAGCCCCTCGTCCAGGAGTGCCTTCGCCCGTTCCTGCGTGGTCCCTTCTGCCGTGATCCGGATCTTTGGCTCCGTCCCGCTGGCCCGGACCAGGAACCATCCTCCCTCCCGTTCCGTCCGGATCCCGTCCGTGGGCGAGGTGGCCCCCAGTTCCGTGAGGACATCCCGCGCCCGGGGGGACGGGAGGGAGGTCCGGAGCACGGGGTACCGGGCGATCCTGTCCACTTCGGCCGCCAGGTCCAGCCGCGATGCGAGGGTGCAGAGGAGCGCCGCGGCGTAGATGCCGTCAGGGCAGAGGGAATGCCCGGGGAAGATCCAGGCGCCGGAGGGTTCTCCCCCGAAGTCCCCCCAGCCCCGGAGGTGTTCCGAGACGTACGCGTCCCCGACCGGGGTGCGGTGCACCTCCCCCACGGCCTCGACCGCCATCGAGGCATCCACGGTGGTGACCACACGGCGGGCACCCACGAACCGTGCCAGGAGGGTGAGCATCCGGTCCCCGTCGATGTACCTCCCGCGGCCGTCCCAGGCCACCATCCGGTCCGCGTCCCCGTCGTGGGCGATCCCGCAGTCGGCCCCGGTCCTCCGGACCATCTCCCCAAGGTACGGGAGGTTGTCCTCCAGGGGCTCGGAGGGCCGGGCAAACCTCCCTGCGGGGTTACCGTTCAGGGCCACCACCTTCACGCCCATGAGCGCGAGAAGGGCGGGGGTGACACCGGACGCAGCCCCGTTCCCGCAGTCCACCACCACCTTCACCGGCCGGGCCAGGGTGAATCGCCCGGCGATGGCGGTGATGTGTGCTTCCGTGATCTCCCGGGGTTCGGTGGATCCCTGCCCCGTCCAGTCCGCCCACGAAGGCGATCCCCGGATATCGGCCTCCACGGCCTCCTGCTGGGGGCGGGTGAAAGAAGATCCGTCCGGGTTGAAGAGCTTGATCCCGTTGTCGGCTTCCGGGTTATGGGAGGCGGTGATCATCACCCCGGCATCATACCCCCGGGCTGCGAAGGCAAGTGTCGGGGTGGGGGCGATCCCGCAGGTGGCCACCCGGGCGCCCCCGGCCACAAGACCGGACGCGACGGCCTCCGCGAGGAGCGGGCCCGTGGTCCGGGTGTCGTGGGCCAGCACCACCCGGGAAGCGGACCCTGCCACGGCTCTTCCGGCGGAGACTGCGAGGGAGAGGAGATCCGGGCCGAAGGGCTGCCGGATGCCGGAGGAGCCAAAGAGCATATCTGCATACCGGAAGGGCGCGGAAGAAAAAAAAGCCTCCCTAGGTACCGTAGGGGCACCAGTGGGGCCGTTCCGTGAGTGCCGCCACCCCGGCCGTGGATGGGCCCAGGAAGAGTTGCCGGGACAGGCTGCCGTCCCCGGGACCCTCCGGCGCCTGAAGGAGGGTGGCGGCGTGCACCAGCACCACGTCGGCCTCATCCGGCTTCCCGACCCATGTGATCCCGGTGGCCCCGTCCACCCCGGGGAGGACCCCCGGGGCATGGACCCTCTTTCCCCGGAGCTCGCTGGCCAGTTCCCGCAGGCACGCATCCCGGCACTCCGGGGGGCAGGCATGGACCTTCCTTGCCAGGCAGAAGAAGGCCGAGACCACGTTCACGATGGCCAGTGCCGCGGTCCGCTTCCCCCGCGTGTCCAGGGCGGCATCGAACATGAAGGAGATCCTCGTCACGGCCTGCAGCGGATCCTGCGTGCAGACCGCCCCCGTCCTTCCGCCGAACTCCGCCTGGATGACGGCGCCCTGCTCGTACCGGCACCGGGGAGCGTCCGGCGTGCGCCGGATGGTCACCACTCCGTCCTCGCAGCCGCTCTCTGCCACCAGTGCACGGAGGCGGGAGACGGCATCCTGCAGGGGATCTGAGAGGGAGTTCATGTGCCCTCCTCCCCGTCAATCAGGATCACCCGTGCCGGCGATCCGTCCAGCCCCTCCAGCCGGAGGGGGAGGGCTACCATCCAGTACGATCCCCCGGGGATCCCGTCCAGGTCCAGGAGCTCCAGGACCACCATGCCCCGGGAGAGCAGCAGCCGGTGCACGGAACCGTCACCGGAAAAGGCCTCGATGGAGGGGGAATCGATCCCCAGGGTAGTGATCCCTGCCCTCGCAACCAGCGCCGCGGCACCGGCCGTCAGGTGAGGGTAGTCGGGGGTGAAGGCCGGAGAGGCCGAGAACCGGGTCCGGAGCAGGAGACGGGTATGCCCCCGGATCCTGCCCGAGAGCGCCGATACCGGTATCGGATCCGGCTCTTCCCGCAGGTCCAGTACCAGGGCCCGTCCCACCAGGTGTCCCATGGGGATCCGGTCCACGGTGATCCCCCCGGGGAGGTAATGGGAGGGGGCATCGAGATGGGTCCCGGAGTGGGTGGAGAGGGAGAGGTCCGAGACCACGGATCCATCCAGCGGCCGGGACCGGAAGGACGGGACCGTGTCCCCGGGGTATACCATCGTCCCCGGTCCCAGCGGGCGGGTCACGTCCCGGATCCCCACGGCATCACCACCTCCCCTTCCATCCGAACTCGCCGATGAGGGGCACGAAACAGACGGCCCCGTGGTTCTCCCGGACCAGCTGGCCCCCCTGCTTCCGGACCCGGACCAGCTCCTGCACGTCCCTGCCCCCGGCCGGGGCCACGAGCCTTCCCCCGTCTGCCAGCTGGTCCAGGAGCGGGGCCGGGATCTCCGGCGTCGCCGCGGTGACCAGGATCCCCTGGTAGGGTGCCTTCAGGGGATATCCCATCGTGCCGTCGCCCACCTCCACTTCCACGTTCGTGATCTCCAGCCGCTGCAGGCGTTCCCGGGCGGCAGCTGCAATCTCGGGCAGGCGCTCGATGGTGATGACCCGGGAAACGAGCTTCCCCAGGATGGCGGCCTGGTAGCCGCTCCCGGCCCCTATCTCCAGCACGGTGTCACCGGGCGACGGCTCCAGGAGCTCCGTCATCAGGGCCACAATGTAGGGCTGGGAGATGGTCTGGCCACTCCCGATGGGGAGGGGACGGTCCTGGTACGCGGCAGACCGCTGCGCATCGGGGATAAACAGATGGCGGGGGACCTCCCGCATGGCGGCCAGCACCCGCGGGTCCCGCACCCCCCGGGCCGCGATCTGGTACTCCACCATCCGGGCCCGTTCCTCCCGGAATTCGTCCCCCCCCGCCGGGTCAGAACCCGGATTCGGCGGTGTATGGTGGCCGTGGCCTCCTCCTCGGAGAGCCCGCGGGCCATCAGGTACTCGATCTCCTCCTGGGCGATCTTGCCCACAGCGGCCTCGTGGGAGAGCTCGGTCCCCACCACGCTCCCGTGAATCTCCGGGATGGCATGGATCAGGCCATCCTTCAGGATCAGCCCCCTGCACTCCAGGTGGCCCCGGGTGCCGTCCACGTTCCCCTGGATCTCGCCCCGGGAGATGATCGTACCTCCACGGGTAATGGCCCGGGTGACCAGCTCCGCGGAGGTACCCCGTGCTGCGAGAATCGCTCGCGACCCCAGGTCCAGGAGCGATCCAGGCGATGCAATGACGACCGACGAGAACCGGGCGACCGATCGTTCGCCGGAGAGGGTAGCGGTGGGGTACATCTGGACCTTCTTCACCGGCTGCATGCAGACATAATTGGAGAGGAATGTGCCGTTCTCTTCGAC
Organism: Methanomicrobiales archaeon; assembly: GCA_028678555.1. Taxonomy (GTDB): domain Archaea; phylum Halobacteriota; class Methanomicrobia; order Methanomicrobiales; family JACTUA01; genus JAJRCY01. The sequence continues at coordinate 2,701 of JAJRDF010000103.1, read as the reverse complement.
CGCGGCTGCGCTGCGTGGATAGACCTCTATCTCCTCCCCCCAGGTGTGGATCATGGTGAAGGAGATCTTGGCGTTCTTCCCGACGTAGAACTCCGAGATACCGTAATGAGCCCCTCCCTTCCCCACATGCTTCCCGCTCGCGCACCCGGAGACGATGTGGAGCTCAGCGTTCTCCTCAGCGATGATGATGTTATGCACATGCTGGATCTGCTCCCGTCCCAGGAACAGGCAGGCCTGGACCGGCAGGATGTTCTTTGACCCCTTCCTGCCGATGATCACGTAGCCCCTGGGGTTCTTCTGGGCAGCCACGTACTTGGTGACCTCATCCTTATCCTTTGCCACCACCTTCCAGTAGTGGTCTTTCAGCCAGTCGTAGTGCTCCAGCGCGTCGGCGATGGACATCACCTCGATCCCAGACTCGGAGCAGGTGGCATGGGCCACCTCCTGGTTCAGCTGCAGGTAGGACCCGCACCGGCTGGTCATGGCGAGGTCGATCCCCACCTGCGCCATCCGCTCCCGGTCCTCGGCGGTGAGGGAACCCGGCACGTTCACTTGCTGCATTCCAGGCACTCCTTGTAGCCCCGTTCCCTGATCTCCTTCAGCATCTCCCGGGCGGCCCCGTGGCACTTGATCATGCCATCGCACATCATGTGCCCCTGGTTCGTGTCAATGTAGTCCAGGATGAAGCCGGTGTGGGTGATAATGAGGCCGCTCTTCTTCCGGTGCACGATGTGCTTGTCCTTGTCCAGCAGCTTCCCGATGGTGGTGCCGATGAGGGAGATGTTCTCGAGATCCACCCCGCTCTCCGGCTCGTCCAGCATGACAAAGTCCGGGTGCTGGACCGAGAGCTGGAGTATCTCACTCCGCTTGATCTCGCCCCCCGAGAACCCTTTGTTGATGTCCCGTTCCAGGAACCGTTCCATGTTCACGGCCTTTGCATACGTTTCTATCTCTTCCTTTGTCTCACCCGAGGCGGCGGTGAGGAGCTTGCCGAGCTTGAGACCGCTGATAGTGGGGGGACGCTGGAACATGATCCCCATCCCCATCTTCGCCCGCTCGTTCACCGGGAGGCCGGTGACGTCCTTTCCCTTGAACCGGATGGATCCCTGTGTCACGGTAAATCCTGAAAAGCCCATGATCGTCATTAAAAGGGTGGATTTCCCTGACCCGTTGGGACCCATCAGTACATGGGTCTCCCCTTCGCCGATCTGAAGGTTGATGTCGTGGAGGATCTTCTTGCCTCCGACCTCCACGTGCAGGTCTTTCACGTCCAGCATGGCCGTTCCCGGATTGTACTGACCCCCCGGGAGCATTAACCCTGCCCCCGTGGGTTCACTTTCGCCCCGTGCAGCCCGAAGGGGTTTATCACCCCTTCCCGACCCGTTTCCCATGCACGGAGTGACATTCACCTTCATTGCGGCACGGGCAAAGGAATACCCCCTGGTCTGGCGGAAGGGGCAGATCAGGAAGCCCCTCCCCGGGGCCATGGCATCCGTGGTCTCCTGCCCGGATCCCACCGGCCGGTGGCTACTCTTAAACACTCTGGAGACCAACCGGTCCCTCCAGGAAAATGCAGTCCAGGCGGCCTGAGAAGGTACGGGACAAGCCGGGGAAGGAACGGATCCGGAAGGGCACCAAGTCGGCGAAATCACGTGTGGAGGCGCCGGAACCGGAGGGCCTGGACCGGTTCCTGAACCGGATCATCTGCGGGGATGCCGGGGTGGTTCTCCCGGCCATCCCGTCGGGATCCGTGGATCTGGTCATCACCTCCCCGCCCTATAACTTCGGCCATGCCTATGCGGGGGACCCCCACGATGACACCCATGACTGGAACGACTATTTCCGCCGGCTCAACGATGTCTGGCGCGAGTGCGCCCGGGTCCTGAAACCGGGGGGCCGGATCGCGGTGAACGTCCAGCCCCTCTTCTCTGACTACATCCCCACCCACCATATCATCTCCCGCCAGCTCTCGGACATGGGCCTCCTCTGGAAGGCGGAGGTCCTCTGGGAGAAGCACAACTACAATGCCAAGTACACGGCCTGGGGCTCCTGGAAGTCCCCCTCCATGCCCTATCTGAAGTACACCTGGGAGTTCATTGAGATCTTTGACAAGGAGACCCATAAAAAGGCCGGCCGCAGGGAGGATATCGACATCACGGTGGAGGAGTTCAAGGAGTGGGTGATGGCCCGCTGGACGTTTCCCCCGGAGCACCGGATGAAGGACTACGGCCATCCCGCCGTGTTCCCCGAGGAGCTGCCCCGGCGGCTGATGAAGCTCTTCTCCTACCGGGGCGACCTGGTGCTGGACCCCTTTACCGGCACCGGCACCACCACCAGGGTGGCCCGGGCCCTGGGCCGGCGGTTCATCGGGATAGAGGTCTCCCCCGAGTACTGCGACATGGCATGGCAGCGGACGTGGGACCTCCTTGATGAGGGGGCTGCGGCACCTCCCGTGCTCAGGTGGCCGTGAACCTGGGAGGAGTGGTAGTGATCCGGCATCAACCGTGAACGGGATCCTCAAGAAGATCTCTGGCGACCAGTGGGACACTCTCGGGGGCTCACCGCCCCCTGCCCCGTGAGCACCCCCCCGCCGGTTTCCTGCTACGGAGAACCTCGTGAAACCGAACAGCTGACTCCCCTCAGGGGGGCCGGGAGGGGGTCGCACCCGCCCGCACCGGCAGGCATGAAAGTCCGGAAGCAT
>JAJRDF010000102.1 GCA_028678555.1 Methanomicrobiales archaeon | reverse complement strand
CCCCATTTGGGGGGCCTCTCAACGTTCCCATTATTCTCCTTCCACTGCCCGCAGTAACCGCACGGTCAGGTCAGCGGCCTGTGCCTGCTGATCGGCCGCTGAGATCGTGGCGGTCCCGTCCCCCGGCTGGGGGCCATAATTGCCGAACTGGGCATGGTTGCCCCCTTCTATAGCCTCAAGGATGGTTCCCGGCGGGAGCAGCGATAGGGTTGCATTGTAATTGTTCATATCCAGGACCTGGTCATTGGTCCCGTACGTTGAAAGCCCTTTCAGGTCCGTGGAGGAGAGGTCGTCTCCGGCTGGCGGGTAGGATGCCCATAACGCAAGACCCTGTATCCTTACTGGATGTTCCTTCGCATAGGATGCTGCCATCGAGCCCCCCAGTGAGTGGCCACCGATCACCCAGTACCGGATGTCCGGATAGGCTGCGATCACTTCATCCGCCCTGTCAACTCCAAATACAGCCAGTGAAAGTGGCATCCTGACAATGGAAACCATGTATCCCCGGCTGGCGATTTTTTGCGCGACGGGTGCATAGGATCGGTGGTCCACGTGGCCACCGGGGTACAGGATGAAACCGGTGATGGGGGCATTCGTGGTCGGCGTGAACACTACAAAATCCCCGTGGTCCTGGACGGTGACGAGAGGATTCGATTCCATCGCCGCCAGGGCATCATCGGTGGGCCCGAGAGGAGTCAGGCCCCACGCGAGGAAGCCGAGGATACCGACCAGGACGATGATACCGGTGACGATGAGGGCGATCCTTACCCCTTTCTTCATACGGGGACCCTGAGGTTATGGTAACCTTCGGGAGAAAAAAAAGACTGCGATCTTGATTGGGAAGGGACTTGTCCACCTTCACCAGATCGGGGGACGTTCAGCATGGCGATGATGGGGGATGCGGGAAATATGAAAGTGAAAAGGTCATGCGGGAAGAACAGGGAGAGGCAGGGTGGCTTTGGTGATGGAACGATAGGGAATGCAGGAAAAAGAGTTGAAGGAATTTTCATCGAACACAAACCCGATGAGCATGGGGAGGTTTCCATCCGAGTAGACAAAGACCGGGTTGAACCAGTGCTCCTCGCAATACGCCCTGGCGTCATCGGTCATGAGATGCCGGGAGCAGGCGCTCGTCCTGTCCACCTCGACGATGGTCTTCCCGTCAATGGAGATCTCCCGGCCCGCGTAGAAGACGACGCTTCCGGGGCTGTCGGGGATCTCGAAGATCTGCTTCCTGCTCATTGGCCCTACTTATTTTATCTTATGCGATATATAAATGTGATATAAATGTGATCACATCCATGACACGGGATAACAGGGCACATGGAGGAGGAGGACGGAACATCAGGAGATACGGTTTCTCAGCCGGGTGAGAATTCCGTGATTCTCCAGGCTGCTTTCCATACAAAGAGTCAGGGGTTTGTGCCGCAGCAGAGGAAGCGCGGTGCGTAGCGGGGGAGTGGTCCATCCGGAACAAATCTCCCCCTCCGGAATTTCGGAGACCCTTTCCTTCATTGCGGACTAAAAGTCCGTCATCACCCGGAACTGGTCGATCTCTTCCTTCGACATTTCCTCCAGGAACTCCTCGGCCGCGTGCCGGACATCCCTGCTCGCCGTGATGGCCCTTCCCACGACCACGATGTCGGCGCCTGCCTTGAGGGCCGTCTTCACCACCGGAACGCGGATACCGCCGGCGGTGGCCACCAGGAGCTTGCCGCCTGCCGCCTTCTTCAGTGCGGCGATATCGCCCCAGCCGTGGTTGCTGGCCTCGGCATCGATGGCCCGGTGGAGCTCCACGATATCGGGCTTTGCGGCGAGGGACTTGATCACCTTCACCGGGTCGGGGACGTTCAGCATGTCGATGATGGAATAGATACCGGTCTTCTTCGCTTCGGTGATGGCCTTCTCCAGGGTCTGGACCGGTGCAAGGCCCGAGATGACCACGGCATCGGCAGAGGCATCGGCGGCCATCCGGGCCTCCAGGTTACCCGTGTCCAGGATTTTCATGTCAGCGATGATGAAGGCAGAGGGGCGTACCTTCCGGATCTCGGAGATGACGGAGAGACCGAACTTCTTGATGAGCGGGGTTCCCGCCTCGATGGTCAGGTGGTCGTTGTCGGGGAGGGCGGTGAGGACCTCCTCCACCCGCTTCATGTCCACGAGATCGATGGCCACCTGCAGGTAGGGAGGGTCCCAGAGCCGCTGGACCTTGAACCCCATGATGGCATGGGCCTGCCGGTCCTTCTCGTAAATGAGCGTCTGGGTGTCCGGGAAGTTGTCCAGGGCCCGCCGGATGGCCAGCTTGGTGGCGCCATAGTTGAACCGGTAGATCTTGTTGTAGTCCCGGGCATCGGGATGGAGGAATGCGGAGGCCAGGATCACCACCTTCTCCACGTCCACCCCCTTGAAGACACCCTCCTCCAGGCAGTCCGCCACCGCCTTCGAGACCGCGGCCTGCACGGGCCCGAACATCTGGTTCACCTGCTTCACCCCTTTCAGTGTCACCTTGGGGATGACAAGAGTCACGGGCTTGGTCAGCAGGTTGGGGCGGATCACCGCGAGGAGCGGGGTGTGCCCGGCCGAGAGCTGGGAAACTGCGTTCGCAAAGGCAGCCCCCACCGGCCCTTCCTTGTCGCCGATGACGAGATCCATGTGCGCGAGCTCCGGCCCGTCGCCGACGAGTGCTTCACCGATGCAGTACATATCCGATATCCCTCTGCTGTAGCGTGTGAGCAGCAACTATAAAAATGAAAGGAATCTGCAGGCGGCGGTACCGGAGTGTCCCGAAAAGGCAGCCCGGACATCAGCCTCGCAGGGGCCTTCTGCCCGGCTCCTGCAACCCCGGGGCGTTAAGGGAAGGTACTGTACTCAACCCGGATGTTATGGAGATAAAATATTGAAAATCACCCTCTTTTTGGGGAAACAAAGCGTTGTCACGATGTTTTTTTCGATTCCGCCTGATAAAAATTCCCCAATGCGCAATCATGCGTGAAAGAACCGCAAAAGCGATCTTTTATATATCACCCGTGAGCATACTCATCCGAAAAGGAGGACGTGAGATGAAACCAGAGGATTACAAGAAGATCATCACCAACGCCATCGCCAAGGAAGTGGAAGCCTATACCTTCTACCGCAGCGTTTCCGACAGGGCCAAGGACCCCGCCATGAAGAGTGTGTTCAACGAGCTGGCCGGAGAGGAGACCAAGCACCGGGAGTTACTGCAGGGACTCCTGGCCCGGGGCCCGACGACCCTGAAGTTCGACGAGGCAAAGGACTACAAGGTGGGGGACAGCATCAAGACCCCTGATCTGACCCCGACCATGAAGCCCGTGGATGGCCTTGTCGTCGCCATCAAGCGCGAGCTGGAAGCGATGCAGCTCTACACTGGCCTTGCCCAGGCCAGCAAGGAAGCCGAGCAGAAGAAGATGTTCACCGAGCTCGCCACCATGGAGCGCGGCCACAAGGCACGGCTGGAGGACATCTACACCAACATGGCCTTCCCCGAGGCCTGGTAATACCGGGGACCATCACCTCCCATTTTTCTCATTCACTTCGCCGGTAACGTCTCATCTTTTCCGATGGTATTTGATCAATGCCTGAAATACCACAGATAGTGGACGCTCTCGGGGGCTGCCGCCCCCTGCCGCTGTGGCACCCCCCGCGTGAGGATAGTCTGAGCCAATGGTTATCATGAATCCCAGAAACCGAGGGGGGGGCGCCCACGCGGCGGGGGGCGAAAGCCCCCCAGGAGCGTCCCACCAGAATCAATTGACGAAAGAAACCGATGGGGAACGACCCTGATGACAGGTGAGGGTGGTAGAAGAAGCCTGCATCAGGAAATGTGGGGCTGGTGAGATTTGAACTCACGATCGACGGGTCTCTCCGATGGTGCGTCAGTGCTCCAACGGATCATCACAGCTTTTCAGGAGACCCATTGTTCATCACCCGCACCGAGACCGCTGGAGCCCGTCGCCATGCCGGACTAGGCCACAGCCCCGCTGGGGATTCCGTACACCGGTGGAGTGCAGGAAATTTAACGGTTGTGATGGGAGGTCCCCGACCCCGGGGGCCGGTGTTTCCCTCCCGTGTGAGGCGGGAGATTCCCGCTGGGAAGTGTCACTGGCGATCAGGAACTGGCCCTGCTGACCAGGTCCCGGGCCGCCTTCTCCGCGCCCTCCAGGGCTTCCTGCTCCCCCGGCACCACCCTTTTATGCATGAGCACCCTCCCGTCACAGATGACGGTCTGCACGCTGCCGCCCGTGCAGGAATAGACCAGGTTGGAGGCGGGATGGTGGAGCGGGGTGAGATCAGCTGAGCTCGTGGAAACGAGGATCAGGTCAGCAGGGGCACCCGCCTCGATCCGGCCCGGGCCGATCCCCAGCGCCGCGGCACCCGCCTCAGTGGCCATGGAGAGGGCCTCGGGAGCCGGGAGGAGGGTCTGCCGGTTCCAGAAGAACTTCTGGAGCAGTGCCGCGCCCTTCATGGCCCCGAACATGTCCAGGCTGTTGTTGGAGGCAGCCCCGTCGGTGCCGAGGGTCACGCGGGCACCGGACTCCCGCATCCAGTGGTAGGGCATCGCCCTTCCCACGGCCAGCTTCATGTTGCTGGTGGGGTTGTGGGAGGCGGCGGTGCCCCGGGCGGCGATGAGGGAGCACTCCTCCCGGTCCAGCCAGCAGCAGTGGGCCGCCACCGTCTGTGGGGTCAGGCACCCGCACCGGTCCAGGTGTGCGGCGGGCCTGTCCCCGCGGGCGACCATGCACTCCCGGACCTCCTGCTCCGTTTCGGAGAGGTGCACGTGGACCCCGATCCCCTGCTCACGGGCAAACCCGGCGCACCATTGCAGCCCCTCCGGTGAAACGGTGTACACCGCATGGGGACCCACCGCCGCCCGGATCCGGGGATTCCGGAGCCCTTTCACATGGCGCACCAGCGCCTCTGTGGCACGGCACTCCTTCTCCCGCTTCCCGGGATCCCCCATGTCCAGGAATCCGTAGGCGAGCGTCGCCCGGATCCCGGCTTCAGAGACGGCCCGGGCCGCGTCCTCCATGTGGAAGTACATGTCATTGAAGGCCGTGGTGCCGCTCCGGATCATCTCCAGGCAGGCGAGGCGGGTGCCCTGGTACACGTCCTTTCCCGTCAGGTGGGCCTCGAGGGGCCAGATCTTCTGTGAAAGCCACTCCTGGAGGGGCATGTCGTCGGCGTAGCCCCGGAGGAGCGTCATGGCTGCATGGGTGTGGGTGTTCACGAGGCCGGGGAGGACGAGGTGGTTGCGGCCGTCCAGGGTCACGGCCGCATCCCTGCCGTGGCGCGCCGTTCCCCCCGTGCCCACATACTCGATGAGCCCGTCCCCTCCGATGTAGATGTCCCGGGTCTCGTTCCCCAGGGTCGCCGAGAGGATCAGGATCCGGCCCTTCGCCCGGAAGATCTCTTCCCGGTCAGATTCCGCCGTCATGCCAGCTCCTCCGCGATCCTGCGGACCATCTCGCCTCTTTCCTGCCGGTGCACACGTGCAGACTCCAGGAGATGCTCATACGTGAGCATCTCTCCTCCCAGGCCATGGGCATAGTTATCGACGGTGCAGATGGCGGCGAAGCGGAGATCCAGCTCCTGGGCCAGCGTGGCTTCGCTCGCGATCGTCATCCCCACCACATCGGCGATACGGGCGAGGGCCTGCACCTCGGCAATGGTCTCGATCCGGGGTCCCCGGGTCTGCACGTACACGCCGCGGGGGATCGATCCCGGCACAAGCCGGACCAGCTCCCGGTGCAGCTCCAGGTCGATCTCCGGCCGCACATGGGCGATGGCATGGTCATGGATGGAGGGAATGTCCCCCCAGCTCAGGTAATCGTGGGGGATCACAACGGATCCCGGGGGGATCTCTTTCTTCAGGGAACCGGAGGATCCCACTGCCACCACCCGGTCCGCCCCCCGGATGGCCAGTGCCGCCATCTGGGCTCTCGAGTTGATCCGGTGCGGTGGGTATCCCCCCTGGTGCCGCATGAGCATGAGCATGTCGCCGCAGAGTACGTCCACGGGGCCGAATGGGGTTGCCACCCGCTCCTTCGCCAGCGGGGGAAGGTCGGCGAACATGAGGCTGGTGCCGCCGATGAGGGCCAGCATCAGGCCTTCCCCCCTGCCAGCATGTCCGCTGCCCTGCGATCCCTCCAACAGCCCGGGGAGACCCGGACAGTGAGGGACAGACCGCCACGACGCTCCATGGGTACCGGATCGGACGTCAGGAGATAAAAGGGATGGGGTTCCGGGAAATTCACGGCCCCGGAATCAGGCTTCGGGAGTGATCCCGTCCCCGGGGAGCCCGGCGGCCCGGTCGACGACGATTCCCCTGATGCCCGCGATCCGCCCCCCCTTCAGGAGGGGCGCCGAGAATGCCAGGATGGGAAACCGGGTCCCGTCCCTGCGCAGTGCCATGTATTCCTCCCGGGTCCGTTTTCCTTCCCTGAGGACACGATCCATGCTCTGCTGTGCCCGCTCCCGGTCCTCCGGCGCGATCATCGCGAGGATATGAATCCCTGCCCGGGCGTCTTCGGGCGCGTATCCGAACATCTGGAGGGCTTCCTGGTTTCCGAAGGTGAACTCCCCCTGCTCATTGCTCTCAAATACAGGCACCGGCAGCAGGTTGGCCAGGTCCCGGTACCGGGTCTCGCTGGCCTTCAGATCCTCATCCAGGTGATATCGCTCCCCACCGAGAGGATACCGGTGCAGTCCCCGCCGGCGTCCAGGATGGCCCGGTGGGTCCATCGGACCCAGACCTGCCGGCCGTCCCCGGTGGCATGGGAAGTCTCCGTCCCGGGCGGGACCGATCCCCCGCTGCAGAGGTTCCGGATCAAATCCGCGAGATCTCTCCCTCCCCCGCCATCCCTATGGAAGATCAGGGTGCCTGCAGGCTTCCCGAGGGCACGTTCCTTCGGGATCCCGAAGAACCGCTCGGCATACTCGTTGAAGAAGGTGATCCTCCCGTCACGGTCCAGCTTGAGAATGATTGCATGGGCCAGCTCCACCAGTTCCCGGTACTGGGCTTCACTGGCCTCCAGCGCCAGGTGGGCCCGGTGTTCCTGGGTGATATCCACGACCACGATGGCGTACCCCGGGTCCCCGTCGTCGAAAACCAGGGGGATGACATTCGCGCCCAGGAAGAGTTCCCCTGATCCGGATCCGTACCGGATATGCTCGTGGTAGTGCGTGTCAGGCCCCAGCGCCCGCAGCCGGGTGGAGAAATTGCGCAGGAGATCCTGCGTGTCAGGATCCGGGAGGGGCAGGTGTTCCAGGGATCTCCCCATCACCTGGCCAGCCGGAAGGTTCAGGAGGGAGAGGAACGGGTCATTGATCTGCACGACCCGCATGTCCCGGTCCAGCACGAGAATCATCTCACGGGAACAGCTCATCATGTGGGCGAGGGGCACCCGCCGGGCCAGGGAGAAGACCTTGGCCTTGCCATAAGCCCGCATCACCACCTGCCCGGACAGCCGGAGATTGTCCAGGTACCGGCCCACCGAGTGCATGTTCTTCCCCAG
>JAJRDF010000009.1 GCA_028678555.1 Methanomicrobiales archaeon | reverse complement strand
TGATTCAGAGCACCCGGTTATCACAAGAGCAAGAACCAGGATCAGGACGAGGGCAGGAAGCAGGGACCAGGCATGCGGATGTTGCATCATCCTCTCCTGTACCGTCCCGGCCCATCAAGGATGCGGATCCGGTGAACCGGTCGAAACACCTAATGGGGTGGGGGTTGACTCAGGAGTGATCTGCATGGATACATCCGGGGAATCCCTGAAAGAGCTCTTTGCGTACGAGAAGAGTGCCGGAAGGATTGAACTCCTGATCCGTATCGTGTACAGCATTCTGATCGGGATCGTGGCAGCTGTCTACGGCATCATCGCCGGCCTCTGCATGTGTGTCCAGTTCTTCGTGATCCTGGTCCTTGGCAGGCGGAGCCGGGGGCTCTCCGAGTTCATCCGGGGCTACCTGGAGTATCATGTCCATGTCCTTTCCTACACCAGCCTGATGACCGATGGACGGCCCGGTATCCTCCCCCGGCCCGTGAAGATCTACGAGCGGGAAGGACCCCCCACCCCCTGAAATCCCTCAGGGAGGATTGATACTCTTGAAGGTCCTCCACCTGCCGCTCGCCGCGGCGGCGATCGTGGCAGGGGCCATCGGCGGCTACCTGATCTTCCAGCATATGTACCTCCCTGCCACCGGGGGCCTGGGCATCACCTTCCAGGGCCCCCTGCAGGCCCCGTACCTGATGGCAGGACAGGCCATCAATCTCCTGGTGCTCATCGCGTTCGTGATCGCCGGGGCGATCGCCGCCACTGCGATCGTCAGGGCTGTCACCGACTGAATGGGCCGGGCAGGACTGGACAGGAGAACCATTATCAGACCCCGTGAGAGAGAGGTAGGATCGGAACTGAGGTGAACCCCGAATGGGAACGAAAGGAACCACCATTGTCGGAATGGATGTGAAGGAACTGCTGGGCCTGCTGTACAAGGCCTTCTCGGACGAGTGGCTGGCCTATTACCAGTACTGGATCGGCTCCAAGGTGGTGCGGGGGCCCAACAAGGAGGCGGTCATCGCCGAGCTGACCCTCCATGCCACCGAGGAGCTGAACCATTCCGTCCTCCTCACCACCCGGATCATCCAGCTGGGCGGAACCCCGCCCCTGGCCCCTGCGGAATGGATGAAGCTCACCAACTGCGGCTACGAAGCCCCCACAGATCCCTTTGTGAAGAACGTCCTTGAGCAGAACATCAAAGGCGAGCAGTGCGCCATCACGGTGTACAACAAGCTCCTGGGCATCACGAAGGACAAGGACCCGGTCACCTACAATATCGTCCTCACCATCCTCCAGCAGGAGGTGGAGCACGAGGAGGATCTCCAGGCGCTCCTGGAGGACTTCGAGCTGATGATGAGGCGGAAATAAGATCCGCTTTTTTTCTTTCGCCCGGTTCCCCTGCGCTGAAATACCGGCCTTTAACCGAAGTTGGCCAGGGCGTCCCGGATCTTCCGGATCTCCGCCACGTCCTGCACGGCGAGGGCTGCATCGAAGGTCTGGATGGCTTCGGCAGTTCTCCCCAGGGTGACAAGCACCATCCCCTTGTTGAAGAGGACGATGATGCTGTCCGGGTTCTGGGACAGGGCCTTGTCGAAACAGACCAGTGCGTCCCCGTGTTTTCCCATCTTCTGGAGCGTGGTACCCTTCTCGTACCATGCCCGGGCATTCTGTGGATCGATCCGGAGCACACGGTCGTAGTATGTCAGCGCCCGCTCGTAGGATCCCAGCCGTTCCAGGCGCATCCCCATCTCGATGCCGGCATCGATGTGCCGGGGATCGATGGACAGGGCCATCTCGAAACTCTTCAGGGCCCGGTCGTGGCGTTCCATCCGCTCCAGCGCGAGGCCCTTCTGGTACCAGAGGTCCGCACTCCTGGGGAACGCCTCCAGTGCACGGTCGAAACTGGTCAGTGCCTCCTCGTACCTCCCCAGGAATGCGAGGACGATTCCCCTGCTGTAGTACGCAACGGCGTACTTGGGATCCTTCTGGATTGCCTGGTCCCAGGACTCCAGGGCCTCCTCGTACCTCCCCAGCTTGCCCAGGCCGACACCCTTCTCGTACCAGGCAACCACCGCATGGCCAGGGTTGAGCGCGATGACCCGGTCAAAGCAGGGAAGGGCTTCCTCCACCCGGTTCAGCCGGGACAGGACGAGCCCCTTCTGGTACCACAGCTGCGACTGGTCCGGTGAGAGGGAAAGCGCCTGGTCAAGGGACTGGAGTGCCCCGTCCAGATCCCCCATCGCCTTCTGGGCCAGGGCCTTTTTCAGCCAGAGTTCCCAGTCACCCGGGGCAGCCTCCAGGGCACGGGAAAAGAGCACCAGTGCCTCGTCGTACTTGCCCTGATCGGCAAGCGTTTCTCCCTCGCGGGTCAGGCGGTCCCCGTCTTTCTTCCAGGAAAAAATGCTCATGGAGCCACGCGCACCTGCCACTGCACCGGATTCCCGCGAGTCCCCCACGGGGGAATCCTCAACGGTGGATCATTGCACGTTCCGGGTAAAAAAAGGGGCGGTTATGCGATGGTTCGGGCGGAAACACCGTAACCATTCTATATGCCCGGCCTCCCCGGGTACTGGGATGGCAGCTCCCGTGGAGATCGAGATCGTGGGCTACTCTGGGTCAGAGTGTGGTCCGTTCCCCTGCGACGGCGACCGGACCTGCGGCCTCTCTGACTGTTTCCCAACAGGACAGTTCATGAAGGCGGCCGAGAGCCTGCGCGACTACCTGGCCGTGACGTACGGCGAGGCAGTGATCGTGACCGTGACGCTCCTGGATGGCGGGGTCCCGCCACGGATCCGGGAGATCATCGAGGCTCGCCACCCCCCTGTTCCCATGATCCTGGTGAACGGCAGGGTCACCTCCATCGGGAGGATCTCCGCCACCCGGATCATCCGGGAGATCGAGCCGCTGCTGGGCGCCTCAGGTAACCTCTGAGAGGGTTCCGGTCACCAGGTCGTAGTAGAGGCCCCGGACCGTCACCCGGCCTTCCGCGAGTGCCTTCTTCACGATGGGATACGCCCGGAGGTGCTCCAGCTGGAGCCGGACATTTTCCTTCTCAAGGGCTGTCCTCTGCTCCTTCTCCCCTGCCGGTGCCCCTCTCTTCTCCAGCCGCTGCTTCGCCTCGGCGGCATTGTTGAGCCAGAGCGGGATGAAGGCATCGTTGCCCTCCTTCCCGGCGGCCAGCGCCTTCATGGCCCCGCAGTCGGAGTGCCCGCAGACCACGATCTCCTTCACCTTCAGGTGGTTGATGGCGTACTCGGCCACGGTCGCAAAGGACATGCTGTTCACCGCCACCACGTTCCCGATGTTCCGGTGGACGAAGATCTCACCGGCCCGGGATCCGGTGATCCGCTCAGGGCCGACCCTTGAATCCGAGCAGCCGATCCAGAGGGTGGTCGGGCTCTGCCCCTGGGCCAGCTTCTGGAAGTACTCTTTCTGTTTTGTGAACTCGGTCTCGAGGAACATCCGGTTCCCGTCCAGCAGTTTGTCACCCATGAACCTCACCAATGAAGCCGGGGACGCGATGATGCTGCCCGGCCTTCCTGCCGGTGTATCGCTCCGGAAGAGTTAAACCATTCGAAGTGGGACCGGGGGGTGGAACATCCCCTGACAGAAGGTTGGATTCCTGGGAATGGTGACGGGAGGGGACAGGCCCCCTTCCGGTCCTACCCCTGTGAGGACAGCCAATCCCCGTGGTTTCACTCTTCGAAGTGAGTTCACTGCAGCAATCCACCGATGATCTACCCATCCCCCTCCCGGGGGCGCCCACGTAGCCTGGAGCGGAGCCGCCCTGGAGTGTCTCTCATCAGTGGTATCGAGAGAAAAAGACCGGGAGAGGATTTCTCCCAGTTTCCGGAAAAGATAAAAGGGGGCTGCCCGGGATCGGCTTACTCCGGCACCGCACCGGTATTCGCCTGGCCGGCGCTCCGGGCATACCGGGCCAGGACACCGGTCAGCTTCTTCCCCTTCGGTTTCCAGGCTTTCCGGCGCGTCGCCAGTTCCTTTGCCGGCACGTTAAGGTCCATGGTCCCCCTGCCGATATCGATCCTGATCTCATCGCCGTTCCGGACGAGGGCGATGGGCCCACCTACCGCCGCCTCCGGGGCAACATGCCCTATGCAGGGACCCCGGGTCCCGCCCGAGAACCTGCCGTCCGTGACGAGGGCCACCTTCCGGTACCCCAGTCCCATCAGCGCCGACGTGGGGGAGAGCATCTCCGGCATCCCGGGGCCGCCACGGGGTCCCTCGTACCGGAGCACCACCACCTCCCCTTCGGCGATGCGCCGCGAGAGGATCGCATCCATGGCCGCATCCTCGCCGTCAAAGACCCGGGCAGGGCCCTGGTGTTTCCACATGGACGGATCCACGCCGGATGCCTTCACCACCGCGCCGTCAGGCGCGAGGGTTCCCCGGAGGATCCGGAGACCGCCGGCCGGAAACACCGGGTTCTTCACGGGCCGGATCACCTCTTCGTCCCGCACGGTGCCCTTTCCGGCGATGGTCCGGATGGATCGACCCGAGACCGTGGGGTTCTCTTCCAGTTCCCCTTTCAGCCGCGAGAGGACCGCAGGGATTCCCCCGGCCCGGTGGAGGGCCAGCATGGAGTGGGGCCCGGCAGGCTGCATGAAGGAAAGGTGGGGGATACCGGCGCCAATCCGGGCGAAGTCCTCCAGCGTCAGGGGAACCCCGGCCTCGGCGGCGAGGGCCAGCAGGTGCAGGACCGTGTTCGTGGAGCCGCCGAGGGCCATGTCCACCCGGATGGCGTTCCGGATGCCGCGGGCGTTCACGATCTTCCGGGGGGTGATCCCATCCTTCACCAGGGCAACGACCCGTTCCCCGGTCTTTCTCGCGAGTCTGAGCTTCGCCGCATCGACGGCCGGTGTGGCGGCACAGTACGGGAGGGACATCCCCAGCGCCTCGGTGACACAGGCCATGGTGTTGGCCGTGTAGAGCCCCTGGCAGGAGCCGCACCCCGGCATGGCACAGCACTCCAGTTCATTCAGGGCCTCTTCCGTCATGGTGCCGCCCGCTACCTTCCCCACCCCCTCGAAGACATCGATCAGGGAGAGCTCTTCCCCTCCAAGGAAGCCGGGGAGCATGGGGCCGCCCGTGAGGATGACCGTCGGGATGTTGCACCGGACGGCGGCCTGGAGCATCCCCGGGACGATCTTGTCACAGGTACCGATGCAGACAAGGCCGTCGAACCGGTGGGCCTCGGCCATCAGCTCGATGGAGTCGGCGATGTTCTCCCGGGAGGGGAGGGAGTACCGCATCCCCTGGTGCCCCATGGCGATGCCGTCACAGATCCCGATGACACCGAACTCGAAGGCCACGCCCCCGCCGGCGGCCACCCCCTCCCGCACCCGTTCCGCCAGGCTGCGCAGGTGCACATGCCCGGGCACGATCGTGTTGAAGGCGTTCGCAACCCCGATGAAGGGCCGTTCCATCTCGGCCCGCGTGAGCCCCAGCGACCGCAGCAGCGAGCGGTTGGGCGCCCGCTGGTATCCCTTTGTTACTTCTTCGCTCCGCACAGGTTCTCCTCCCTCCAGAGTTTTACCACGGCCCCGATAACAATGACGGCCGGGGGCCGGACACCCCGCGCCCGTGCCGTCTCCGCGATATCCCCCAGGGTCCCGGTGGTGACCCGCTGGTCCGGCTGCAGGCCCCGCTCGATGACCGCCACCGGGACGGAGGGCGCCATGCCATGCGCCTGCAGCTGCGCCGCGATGGACGGCAGCTGCCGGACCCCCATCAGGATCACGAGCGTACCGGGGGATGCCGCCAGCTGTTTCCAGTCCAAGGCCGACGACGCCTTGGCCGGGTCCTCGTGGCCGGTGACAAAGGTCACCTGGGAGGCGCAGCCCCGGTGGGTCACGGGGATCCCGGCGCACCCGGGCACCGCGATGGCGCTCGGCACTCCCGGTACCAGCTCGACGGGGATCCCGTGCTCCCGGAGGGCTTCCAGTTCCTCGCCGCCCCGGCCGAAAAGGAACGGGTCGCCCCCTTTCAGGCGGACCACCTGCTTCCCCTCCCGTGCCTTCCGGACCATCGTCTGTTCGATCTCCGCCTGCTCCATCGTGTGCCGGGACCCGGATTTGCCGCAGTCGATCCGCTCGGCACCGTCCGGGATCATCCTGATGATCTCCATGGCCAGCTGGTCATAGAGGACCACCTCGGCCCCCTCCAGCACCTCCTTGGCCCGCAGCGTCAGCAGGTCCCGGCTGCCCGGGCCTGCCCCCACCAGGTACACCTTTCCCGTCATGGTTCATCTGCCCCCGGCGCCATGGCCCCAGGCGCCATTGCGATCAGGTCCCTCGCCCGGTCCCGGAGCACCTCTCCATGCCGCCGTGCTTCCTCTGCGATCCCCACATCCACCTCCAGCCGTTCTGTGCGGGAGCCGTCCGGAGCCAGGATCTCGGCGATCAGGTGACCCTGCCGGCAGTAGATCCCCATGGGCGTGGCACAGCCGCCACCCACCGCTTCCATCACCGCCCGCTCGAGGGTCACGTCGCGGCGGGTGGGCGTGTGGTCGATGCAGGCAAGGGTGATGAGGAGGCCGGGATCAGCCCGGCATACCACCGCCACCGCCCCCTGGTTGGCCGTGGGGACGAACCGCTCCGGGGGGAGACGGGATCCCCGGAGGGTGATCCCCAGCCGCTTCATGCCGGCCTCGGCCAGCACGATGGCATGGTAATCCCCGGCCAGGAGCCTGCGCACCCGGGTATCCACGTTGCCCCTGAGCACCCTCACCTCCATCGTTGGATCATGCCGCAGGATCTGGGCCTTCCGGCGCGTGCTGGAGGTGCCCACCACCTTCACATCCGCCATGCCGGTGGAGAGGGCCAGGAAGTCGGCAGGGGATTCCCGCGGCAGGACCGCGATGGTGGAGACGCCTTCAGGCCGCTGTGCCGGGATGTCCTTCATGCTGTGCACCGCGGCATCGATCTCGCCGGAAAGGATCGCATCGTCCAGGGCCCGGACAAAGACGCCCTGCCCGCCTATCTCGTGGAGCGGGACACCCGTCACCTCGTCCCCCTTCGTCCGGATGATGGAGGTCTCCACCTCCACTCCCTGGGCCGCCAGCGCCCGGCAGACCATCTCGGCCTGGGCAAGGGCGAGGCGGCTCCCCCGCGTCCCTATCCGGAGAGGCATGCCGCGTACCTCCCGGCGATGGCCCGGATCTCATCCTCGCCGTGGGCCCCGGAGAGGAAGTTGGTCTCGAACTGGGAGGGAGGCAGGAAGATCCCTTCCCGCATCATCCGTTCCCAGAAGGCCCGGAAGGCCGTGGTGTCGCATTCCTTCGCCTGCCGGTAATCCCGCGGCGGGGAGGAACGGAAGAAGTACTTGAACATCGATCCCAGCCGGACAAAGGAGCCCTTCGGGGACCGGGGTATCGATTCCCCGATGGCCCGTGTTCCGTCCTCCATCCTCCGGTAGAGCGAGGGGTCCCGGTGGAGGATCCGCAGCGTGGCAAGACCTGCGGTGAGGGAGAGGGGGTTCCCGTTGAATGTCCCGGCCTGGTAGACCGGCCCGGCGGGGGCCACGAGGGACATGATCTCCCTCCGGCCCCCCAGGGCCCCGATGGGGAGCCCCCCGCCAATGATCTTGCCGAAGGTGGAGAGATCGGGCACGACGCTATACTTCTTCTGGGCGCCGCCGATCCCGACCCGGTATCCGGTGATGACCTCATCGAAGATCAGGAGAACGCCATGCTCCCGGGTGATGGACCGGACCTGAGCCAGGTAATCTTTCTCCGGAAGGATCGGGCCGATATTTCCCATGACCGGTTCCAGGATCACGGCGGCCACATCAGCATGGGCCGAGAGGGTCCGGGACAGGGCTTCCGCATCATTGAACGGCACCGAGAGGGTATGGCGGGCCACATCCGGAAGGACGCCTGCTGAGTCCGGGATGCCGAGGGTGGTCGCCCCGGATCCGGCCTTCACCAGCACCGCATCATGGGCCCCGTGGAACCCCCCCTCCACCTTGACAATATCCCCCTTCCCCGTGAATCCCCGGGCCAGCCGCAGCGCTGACATGGTGGCGTCCGCGCCGCTGGAGACGAACCGGATCATCTCCACGGAGGGATGGTCTCCGGTAATCAGACGGGCCAGTTCCAGCTCGTGGGGCGACGGGGTGCCGTACACCCATCCCTCCGGGAGCTGGGCCTCCAGCGCCTTCCGGACCTCCGGGTGGGCATGTCCCAGAATCAGGGGCCCGTAGGCCATGCAGCAGTCGATGAGGGTCGTCCCCTCCACCGTGGTGAGGCGGGCGCCCGACGCCTTCCGTGTGTAGAAGGGATACGGGGAGATGGCCCGGACAGGGCTTGAGACCCCACCTGGCAGAAGGGTCCGGGCTTCGGAATAGAGATCACTGCTCTTCACGCAGCCACCCCGCGGCCTGCCGCGCAAAGTAGGTGATGACGAGATCCGCCCCTGCCCGCCGGATGCAGGAGAGGGTCTCCAGCACCGTCTCCCGCTCGGGGAGCCACCCCTGGGCCGCGGCCGCCCGTATCATGGCATACTCGCCGCTCACCTGGAAGGCGGCGACGGGAAGACCGTGGACACGGAGCGCCGGGATAAGGTCCAGGTAGTAGCCTGCCGGTTTCACCATCAGGATATCCGCACCCTCCGCCGCGTCCAGAGCCGACTCCATCAGCGCCTCACGGGCGTTCCCCACCGGCAGCTGGTACCCGGACCGGTCCCCCTCCTGGCAGCCCGAGCCGGCAGCTTCCCGGAAGGGCCCGTACAGGTGGGAGGCGAACTTGCTGGAGTAAGACATGATCAGCACGTCGTCGTGGCCGCCGTCGTCCAGTGCGTCCCGGAGGGTCAGGACGACGCCGTCCAGCATACAGGAGGGGGCCACGATGTCGGCCCCCGCGTCCGCATGGGAGAGGGCAATCCTCGCCATCAGGTCCAGGGACGCATCGTTCAGGAGCTCGGTCCTTCCCTTCACCTGGCCCAGGATCCCGCAGTGGCCATGGTCGGTGTACTCGCAGGCGCAGACATCGGTAATAAGCGTAAGATCCGGCACCTCGTCCCGGATCGTGTGGAGTGCCCGGGGGATGATCCCGTCCGGGTCGGACGCCGATGAGGCCTCCGCATCCTTCCTCGCCGGGATGCCGAAGAGAAGTACCGCGCCGATGCCCAGGTCCCGGAGTTCCCCTGCGACGCTGGGCAGTGCGGAGAGGGGGAGACGGTCCTGCCCGGGCAGGGCGGAGAGGGGCGCCGGGCGCCGGATCGTCTCGTCCACAAACAGGGGTGCGATCAGGTGTTCGGGGCGCAGGTGGGTCTCGGCCAGGAGGCGCCGGATCCCCGGGCGCCGGTACCGTCTCATTCGTCTCTCGGGAAACATATCTTCTCACCTTCGGTAATGGCCCTCACGATGGATTCGGCAAGGCCCATCTCCCCGTGCTCCGCGCACTCCCGGATGGAAATGGTGGCATCGGAGAGGAGTTTCTTCACGATCACCCGGGTCAGGTCGTCCAGGATCTCGGCGGTGCGGGGGCTGTCATCGCCCAGCCGGTGGAGGGCCCGGTCCCGCTCCCGGGTCCGGATCGCCTCCGCCCAGGTGTAGAGGACCGAGAGGGTATCGTCAGCGGCAGCCCGGTTCACCAGCGCAGCGAACGGTGAGACCTCGTCCCTGACAAACTCCCGGGCCCGCTCAGCCTCCTCCAGCCGGGACTTCCGCGCCTGGTCGCTGACCGACCGGAGGTTGTCGATGGTGAAGAGGCTCACTCCCGGGATCTCCCCCGCATTTTCCTCGACGTCCCGGGGCTGGGCGATGTCAATGAGTACCAGCGGTCTCGGGCTCCGGTCCGTGGGCCACTGCCGCTCCTTCATGGCAGCGGCGAGGCCGTCACAGTGGATGATGGGGTGGGGTGCCGACGTACAGGAGATGACCACGTCCGAGAGGGCGATGTAGTGGTAAAGATCTTTCAGGTACACCGCCCTCCCGCCGATCTTCTCTGCGAGGGTGACGGCCCGCTCGTAGGTCCGGTTGGCCACGTAGATGGCGGTCAGGTCCTTCTCCATGAGGGCCTTCGCGACGAGCATCCCCATCTCGCCGGAGCCCACCACCAGGATGTGCTTCTGCCGCAGGTCCCCCAGGAGCTGCTCGGCCAGGATCACGGCCGCGGAACCGATGGAGACCGCCCCCCGGTTGATCCGGGTCAGCTCCCGGACCCGGATGCCGGCATGGACGGCCTTGTCGATGCAGAGGTCCAGCACCGGGCTCGAGGCACCCGCATCCCGGCTGGCCGCCGCGGCCTCCTTCAGCTGCCCCAGGATCTGGTCCTCCCCCACGATCATGGAGTCGATACCGGCGGCCAGCTCCAGCAGGTGGCGGAGGACGGCCTCGCCTTCCATCACCTGGTAGCCCTTCTTCCCCTGTGCCCCCAGGAAGCCGGCGAGGGCAGGGCCGGTCCCCTGCACGAAAAGTTCCACCCGGTTGCAGGTCTGGAGCAGGATCACGCCCCGGAACTGTTCCCGGGCCATGCGGAGGAACTCCTGCCCCTCGGGCAGGCGGGCTGCCTCCAGCTCCGGCACCTTGGCGTCATGGTGGGAGACAGAGGCGAGGGCGAGATCAACGAAGAGTTCACCGGCCATGGAGGTACCTCCCTTCCACGAGGGCCCATGCCCGGTCACCATCACGGTTCACCGCGTCCCAGATCTCCCGATCGGCCAGCACCCGCCCGATAATCTCCTGACGACCGGCCTGGTCCGGGACCCGGTCCTTCAGCTCGGTCCGGAGCCGTTCCGTGAGTTCGATCATGGGGTCCAGCCCGGGATACTCTGCCTCGAACCGTTCCCGCAGGAACCGGGCCATGCCCGGGGCCTTCCCGAACGTGGTGATGGCTATGCCATGGTGCGTTCCCTTCGTGACCGCGGGCAGGACAACGTCCCCCGGAGTGCCCCGGGCATTGTTGAAGTGGATGCCCGACGCCCGGCACATCGTTCCGATACGGTCATTGAGGTCCCCATCGTCCGTGGCCGCCACGGCCAGGAACACACCTTTCAGGAGGCCTGCCAGGTCCCGGTCAGACACCGCCCTCAGGTCCTTTGATACCTTCCGGACCTGAAGTGTTTCGAACACCGGATCAAAGGACCTGGAGACCACCGTCACCTCGGCTTC
Source organism: Methanomicrobiales archaeon (assembly GCA_028678555.1). Taxonomy (GTDB): domain Archaea; phylum Halobacteriota; class Methanomicrobia; order Methanomicrobiales; family JACTUA01; genus JAJRCY01. Next base: position 3,182 of record JAJRDF010000009.1, on the reverse strand, counting down.
GCCCGAGAAGAAAGAGGCCTTGCGGGCGCCCACCGGTCCCCCTCCGAAGATGACCACCCGTCTCCCGGAAAGGTCCAGCACCAGGGGCACCATCGGTACCTGTATCGGTTCGCCCTGAAATTAAGGTGTTGGATTCTGATGGCGGCACAGAGGTCCGCACCGCATCACCGGCCGTTCGCCTCCCGGGAAGGCTTCGTGAGGGCAGAATCCATATCTTTTTCATCTCCCCTGCCTGACCGTCATTTGAGAGGGGCGAGGGTGCGGGAGGATCATCAGTGGGTGGGGCTGATGGCTGAGGATTTCCACCGGATCTTTGACCGGGCGGGGGATGCGATCCTCCTGATCCGGGGCAGCCGGTTCATTGACTGCAACCCGGCCGCAGAGGCTCTCTTCGCCCGCAGCCGGGCCGAGATCCTGGGCCAGAGCCCCTGCAACGGGTTCTCTCCGGAATTGCAGCCCCCGGGAGTACCCTCCTCAGAGCTGATGCGGGAACACCTTACGGCTGCACAGGAAAAGGGCTCGCTGCGGGTCGAATGGGTCCACCTGCGCCCGGGCGGGGAGGAGTTCACCACAGACGTGAGCCTGAACCTGGTGGAGGATGCGGGACTGTTCCTTGTCATCATCCGGGACATCTCGGACCGGAAACAGGCCGAGGCAGCCCTCCGGCAGGCGAACCAGAAGCTGAACCTTCTCGCGAGCATCACCCGCCATGACATGATGAACCGGCTCACGGCTCTCGGCGGGTACGTGGAACTCTCACAGGAGATGACAAGTGATCCCGACCTCCGGGAGATCTTCCGGAAGGAGGAGGTGCTTCTCGGGACCCTCAGCCACCAGGTACGGTTTGCCCGGGAGTACCAGGAGATCGGGGTCAAGTCCCCGTCCTGGCAGCGGGTCCAGGACCACGTGGACCGGGTGATGGCCGGTTTCATCCCCGGCCAGGTCGAAGTTATGGGGGATCTGGACGATCTCGAGATCTACGCGGATCCGCTGATGGAGAAGATCTTCCATAACCTTGTGGAGAATGCCATCATGCACGGGCAGGCCACCCTGATCCGATTCGGCTCCCGGGAGACGCCGGAGGGGCTCCTCCTCCTCTGCGAGGATAATGGCACGGGTATCGGGGAGGCCGAGAAGGACCTGATCTTCAACCGGGGGTACGGAAGGAACACGGGGCTTGGCCTCTTTCTCACCCGGGAGATCCTGGCCATCACCGGCCTCTCCATCCGGGAGACCGGCGTGGAGGGCTACGGCGCCCGGTTCGAGATCCTAGCCCCGCGGGGAGTGTACCGGTTCCGGGCCGAACCGGAACCGTCGGTTTCACCCTGAACCGGACGACCGATGCCTGACCTGAACCGGAGACCTGTCCTTCACTCTCCTCTCCCACCGGCCGCCCGGTTTATGAGCGAAGGGGGACAACCCTTCTCCCGTGGACACCTTCACCCACGCCCTGTCGGCACTCGTGGTCTTCTCCCTGCCGGCTCCGGATTCGCTGCTCCCGTTCGCTGTTCTCGGGGCCATCATTCCGGATATCGATATCACGTTTCACCTGATTCCCCGCCGGAATCACCGGCTCTACCTCTTCACCCATGGCGGGTTCACCCACAGTATCGGGGGGGGACTGGCCATATCGGCCCTGGCGTTCCTGGTGGCGTGGGTCCTGGCACTGAGTGGCCGCATCCCCTGGATGGATCCCGGGATCTTTGTCCCCCTGGCCCTTGGCGTCATGCTGGCCGGGACGCTCCTCCATGTCCTGGAAGATTACCTGGCCTACCCGGGGATCCCGGTTCTCTACCCCTTCACCGACCGGAAGTACACGGCAGGAATCTTCCCGGGGCCGAGCCTGGTACTCTTCGGTGTGTCGCTGTTCTTTGTCACCCTGGCCGCGCTGGGGCTGGTCGGCCCCCCGGCCCTGGGTGCGTACGCCCTCATCTTCTTCGGGTTCATCGGCGCGTCGGCGGTGGTCAAGGCATACATGGCTGTCACGTACCCGGGCCAGACGATCCCGACCTTCAACCCGCTCCGGTGGCTTCTCGTTGAGCAGGACAGCGACCGCCTCACCATCCGCGAGTACCACATGCTCCGGGGGACCACTGCGACCCTCACCGTGGACCGGTTCCGGGGGATCACGCCCGCGGAAGCGGCGGGATTCCGCGACCTGCCCGAGGTCCGGGAGCACCGGTACTTCTCGTACCTGTCAGTGGCCGAGCGGAACGGGGATTCGGTCACCTTCTCCGATCCCCTCAGGGACCGGGGCATCATCCCGTATCCTCCCTACGCACGGTCCGTGACAGTACCCGGTCATCCCGCCGGCGGGTAGCGGTCCCGCCCCTTACCCTTTCTGCTGCCCCTTCAGGTCCGGGAGGGAGACCGCCGGGTGCCGGTACCGGGCCCGTCCGGCCGTCTTCTTTCCCCGCTGGATAGCCTCCACGGGGCAGGTGTGGATGCAGGCCAGGCAGCATTCGCAGCGGTGGTGCCAGACGGGTCTTCCCGCCTCCAGCGTGATGTTCTCAACGGGGCAGACCTGGACGCAGGTGCTGCAGGAGGTGCAGGCGTCCGAGACGGTGAACTCCCGGTCCGATCCCGGGAGTGAGGCGATGAACCGGGGATACCACACCGCGTGGATCAGACCGGAGAACACGGCCGGCCCTGGCCGGGCCTTCTTTCCCGCCTTCACGGTCTCTGCGAAACCGGCCAGCTGTTCTCCTGCGTTCCGGAACAGTTCCTCCTGCTTTGCCGGGTCGGGGGGACTGTACCCCACGACGTAGTTCCCTGGCATCTTCACCGCACTGCCTGCATCCAGCTCTTTTCTGTTCCGCGACAGGATCCCGTCCAGCTGGCGGAGCGCAGCGGTCCCTCCTATCCCGCCCATCGTGACGGCAGCAAAGACATAGCGGGTGCCGGACAGACCCAGCATCCCCGCGAACCGTGCGGCCAGGGAGGGCAGCCCGAGGAAATAGACCGGGCAGACGTTGCCCACCCGCTCTGCATCCGGGCGGACCCGCCCGCCGTTCCGGACCAGGGGGGCCATCGGCCGGAGGGACGTATCCGGGATCTGCTCTGCGAGTTTTCTCCCCGCCCAGAGCGAGTTCCCTGTACCGGTGAAGTAGTAGATGACGGTCTCCATAGGAATTCTTCCTGAATGTGGGTGGGGGGACGGGATAACCGCTCCGGTGGTTGTT
>JAJRDF010000101.1 GCA_028678555.1 Methanomicrobiales archaeon | reverse complement strand
CGGACCACCATGTCCAGGATCACGGCGCAGAGCGGGGACTGCTTGGCGAGCCACTTCTGGTCATTGTTCTTGCACTTCTCGTACACGTCCTTGAAGGAGACGTTGCTCGTCTTCATGAAGGGCACCGAGACCGCCCACTTGTACAGCGCCGAGCCGAAGGCGACAGAGCCATTCATGGCTTCCAGTTTCCAGCCCTGGTTGTACATCTCCTCGTTCATGCCCTTGATCAGCTTGTTGATCTTGTCGATGACCTTCCCGAGCCGGATCTGCATCTCGGTCTCGTCCACCTTCAGCTCATTGATCAGCCGGTCCACCTTGTTGATGAAGAGGATGGGACGGACTCCCTCCTTCAGGGCCTGGCGGAGCACCGTCTCGGTCTGGGGCATGGGCCCCTCCACCGCGTCCACGAGTACCACGGCGCCGTCCACGGCCCGCATGGCACGGGTGACATCCCCCCCGAAGTCCACGTGGCCGGGGGTATCGATCATGTTAATCAGGTACTCCTGGCCCTCGTACTCGTGGACCATGGAGACGTTGGAGGCATCGATGGTGATGCCCCGGGACTGCTCCTCCTCGTCCGAGTCCATGAAGAGCTGTTTTCCTGCGAGCTCCTCGGAGATCATCCCGGCGCCTGCGAGAAGGCTGTCCGAGAGGGTGGTCTTGCCGTGGTCGATGTGGGCCACGATGCCGATATTGCGGATCCGTACGGGCTTGTCCATCAGGGGGGCAACCCGTTCTACAATTTTTGCGCCTCGAGCCATGATTCACCGAAAAAGAGTTTGTTCAGGGATTTACCGGGACGCCTTTGCCACGCGTTCCCGCTCTTCCTTCTTCCCTACCGAGTAACACTTGGTGTCGCCTTTTGCCGCCGCGATCAGCTCGTCGGCCAGGCAGTCGGAGACATACTTCTTGTGCTTGTGCGATGCTGCGTACACACCGTTGCAGATGAACTTGAGGGCCGTGTTCACCCGCCGCAGGGGAGCCGTATCCACGGACTTGGGGACATTGATCCCGCCGTACTTCAGCCGGACGGTCTCTTCGCGGGGGCCGGCCTGGGCCACGGCATCCACCAGGACCTGGACAGGGTTCTTCTTGGTCTTCCGGTGGACGATCTCAAAAGCCTCGCGGGTGATCCGGATCGCCCTGTGCTTCTTCCCCGTGTTCATCTCGTTCTGCATCAGCCGGTTGATCAGCCGTTCCACGACCAGCATCTCGCCCTTCGCAAACTGCTGGGTGGAGAGCCTCCCGCTGGAGTGGGGCACGATCATGGACTGGATGTTGATGTACCGCTTGATGCCGGGGTCCGTCACCTCCACCTCATTCAGGTCCCACCGGTTGAAGAGAAGCCGGGGGGTCTTCTCCTCCTGCTCCTTGGCCGGTGCCTCGGCGGGGGCCTCCGGTTTCTCCGCCGCCTCGGCGATGACCTTCTCCAGGATCTTCTCCGCCCCCTTCTCGCCCTTGGCCGCCTTCTCTCCCTTCGGCGTCTTCGGCTTCCGGGCCGGCTTCTCGGCGCCCTCTGCCTTCGGTGCCTTCGGCTTCCGGGCCGGCTTCTCCGGCTTTGCCGCCTTCACGGGCTCCGCGGGTTTCGCTTCGATCTTCTCGTCCGCCATTGCCCTCACCTGCGCGGCTTCTCCTTCCTGCCGATGACCATCTCGTACAGGGAGACATTGTTCACCTTGGTCACCACGAACCGGACCCCGGGGATGTCGCCCATGGACCGCCCCAGCCGGCCACCGATGCCCTCGATCTCGACCTCGTCGTGCTCGTCGATGAAGTTGATGGCACCGTCGCCAGCGGCAAAGGCCGTGACCTGCCTGCCGTTCTTGATCAGCTGGACCCGTACCGCCTTCCGGATGGCGGAGTTGGGCTGCTTGGCCTCGATCCCGATCTTCTCCAGCACGATCCCCCGGGCCTGCGGTGAGCCCTCCAGGGGGTCAGCCTTCTCGTCCAGGTTCAGCATGCGGCGCGCATAGTGCTTGTTGGCCCATCTGAACTTGTGGGCGTTTCGTTTCAACTTTCTTGCTGCAAATTTTCCCTGTCCCATGGGATGCCCTCATTATGTGAATTTCTCAGGATACAGATACCCTGCGCTGAGGTATAATAGAACGCGCGGGGGGAATTTATATATTGTGGCGTGTGCACGGCGGTGGATGAGGGGAGAGGTGTACCGGGAATCCCATCTGCACCCTCGCGCCGGGGCACCGGTTTCCGGCCCCATGCCAGCGGGAGAGGCAGGGCCTCCCTCCCGGTCCCTCCCCCACGGCGAGAGGATAAGCCCTCATGTCAGAATAAACCGGAATTCAGCGATCTGGATCAACTGCGGGGGGACGCCCACGCGGCGGGGGGCGACAGCCCCCCAGGAGCGTCCCAGAAGCAGCCCACAGATACCGGAAAATGCTATGCTGAGATTGGTTGAAGCCTCATGTGCCGCAGGGGTGAGGCATTATTACCGCCGCCCTCCAACGGTGATCCATGGAGACCCGGATCTACAAGGAGGTCTTCTTCGACGCAACGCACCGGCTCCTCCACTACCAGGGGAAGTGCAGCCGCCTGCACGGCCACCGGTGGAGAGTTGAGGTCTGGATGGCAGGGAAACCGGACCCGGAGACCGGTATCCTCGTGGACTACAACGTGATCAAAGACGTGATCGAGCGGCTGGACCACCAGGTGATCCTGAACCAGGAGGACCCGATGAACGACTGCCTCCGGAGGTTCCACGACGTGGTCACCATGGAGGGGGACCCTACCAGCGAGACCCTGGCCGCCGAGATCGAGCGTCTGCTCAACGAGGAGTGCCACCTGAACGGGAGGAGGGCACGCGTGACAAGGATCCGGGTCTGGGAGTCCGACACCTGCTACGCGGAACGGGACCATGAGGGTCGCTGAGATCTTCCGGAGCCTGCAGGGAGAAGGGAGAGACCAGGGGCTCATCACCACGTTCATCCGGCTCACCGGCTGCAACCTGGACTGCCGCTGGTGTGACACCCGGTATGCCCGGAGCGGGGGTGAGGACCGGACCCGGGACGAGGTGCTCGCGGAGGTGCATGCCCTGGGATGCCGCCGTATCTGCATCACCGGGGGGGAACCCCTCCTCCAGGCCGGGGAACTTCTGCCCCTCCTCTCAGCCCTCCACCACGCGGGATACGTCATCGGGATCGAGACGAACGGCACCCTGGATTTCCGGCCGTTCCAGCCCTTCGCCTCCATCTGCATGGACGTGAAATGTCCCTCGTCGGGTGAGGAGAGCGATCTCTCCCTCCTCGCCCACCTGACCGGGGAGGACAGCGTGAAGTTCGTGGTGGCAGGCGAGGAGGACTGCGAATATGCCCGGAGGATTATCGGGGAACATCCGATCCGTGCGGAGATCCTCTTCTCGCCGGTCTTCGGGACCGACTGCCGGGCCATCGCCGATTATGTGCTCACCCAGGATCTCCCGGCCCGGTTCCAGCTGCAGCTCCACCGGATCCTGGGGGTGCGGTGATGAAGGCCGCCCTGGTCCAGGCCGCCAGGGCCCAGACCGCCGTGGTCCTCCTCTCCGGGGGCATGGATTCCACGACACTGGCCTACGTGGCCCGGGACCGTGGCTACCGGATCATCGCCCTCCACGTGAACTACGGGCAGCGGACCGAGGGAAAGGAGCGGCAGTGTGCGCAGCGGATCGCCTCACTGCTGGGAGCCGTGGAGTTCTTCGAGGTGGACATCGGCTACCTGGCCCGGATCGGGGCCTCGGCGCTCACGGACCGTGCGATCCCGGTGAAGGACCATGCGGACACGGGCGGGGATCTGCCGGCGACCTACGTACCGTTCCGGAATGCGAACCTGCTGGCCATCGCGACGAGCCTGGCCGAGGCCCGGGGCGCGGAGGCCATCTTCATCGGGGCCCAGGCCAGCGACTACAGCGGCTACCCGGACTGCCGGGAGGAATTCATGGAAGCCTTCCAGCAGGTGATCGACCGGGGTACCCGGGAGACGACCCGGATCCGGCTCATGGCCCCCTTCGTCCACATGAACAAGACAGAGATCCTGAGGACAGGCCTTGCGCTCGGCGTGCCCTACCGCGAGACCTGGTCCTGTTACCGGAACAGTGACCGGGCCTGCGGCCGGTGCGGGGCCTGCCACTTCCGGAGGGAGGCGTTCCGGGAGGCGGGTGTCCCGGACCCGATCCCCTACGGGGATGAGTGAGATGGAGATCTACCGGGGGAAGCGTCTCTCCGTGGAGAAGCGGGTGATCCGGCTCCCCGACGGCCGGACCAGGGAGAAGGTCATCGTGAACCCGGGGGACGCCGTGGCGATGCTCCCCGTGGACGGGGACTTCTGCCTGCTGATCCGCCAGTACCGGTTTGCCATCGGCGAGTACCTGTACGAAGCACCGGCCGGGACGATGGAACCCGGGGAGACCCCGCTGGAGACGGCCCGGAGGGAGCTCATCGAGGAGACTGGCCATGCGGGGGGATCCTTCATCCCCCGGGGCACCATCTTCACCACCCCTGGGTTCACCACCGAGCGGCTCCACCTCTTCGAGGTGCGGGATCTGGCCCCGTCTGGTGACGGGCAGAAGGACGAGGACGAGATCATCGAGGTGGTCCGGATCCCGAGGGGCGAAGTCGCGGCCATGGCCCTGGACGGCCGGATCTGCGACGCCAAGACCATCTGCCTGGTGCACCGGTGCCTGCGGTGAGGAAGAAGACCCCCTCCTCGGACTGCAGCCCGGTGCTTATATAACTTGGGACCCCAAGACTCTAAGACAAATCCCGCAGGGAGACGAGGTTTTCGGACGGATGGGCGAGGCAGAACCGCAGCAGGAGATGGACGAGGCCCGGCGTCGCTACGAGTTCAAGAAGACGCTCGAAAAGCTGGAGGCCAAGGAGGGGATGGGGACCGAGCTGATCACCCTCTACATCCCCCCGGACAAGCAGATCTTCGACGTGACGAACCAGCTGAAGGACGAGTTCGGGCAGTGCGCGAACATCAAGTCCAAGCAGACGAGGACCAACGTCCAGTCCGCCATCTCCTCGATCCTGGCACGGCTCAAGTACTACAAGCGCCCCCCTCCCCACGGCATGGCGGTCTTCTGCGGGACCGTGCTTCTCGGCGGCGACCGCACCGACCTGGAGTGCACGATCATCGAACCGCCGGAGCCCCTGAACCTGTACATGTACCGGTGCTCGTCCCGGTTCGAGCTGGATCCCCTCCGGCAGATGCTCACCGAGAAGAGCGTGTACGGCCTGCTCGTCATCGACCGGCGGGAGGCCTACTTCGGGTTCCTCCGGGGGAACCGGATTGAACCGGTGAGCGGTGTCACCTCCACGGTCCCGGGGAAGCAGCGAAAGGGGGGGCAGTCCAGCGTCCGGTTCCAGCGCCTCCGGCTCATCGCCATCAACGAGTTCTACAAGAAGGTGGGGGAGCGGGCGAACGAACGAGGACGGCCTCGCGGAGCTGGTGGACGCGGCACAGGACGCCCTGAAGGGCATGGATATCGTGAAGGAGAAGGCGGTGATGAACCGGTTCCTCCAGGAGCTCGTGAAGGAACACGGGAGCGCCGCCTACGGCGAGGAGTCGGTCCGGAAGAACCTGGAGACCGGCTCTGTGGACACGCTCCTCCTCTCGTCACACCTGCGGAAGTCCCGAATCCGGATGAAGTGCCCGAACTGCACCCACCACCACGAGGCAACAGTTACCTCGGAAGGGGGCGTGGACCTGAAGGAGATCGAGATACCGAACTGCCCGGGCTGTACTACGCCGATGGTCATTGACGGGGAAACAGATATCGTCGAGGAGCTGACCCAGCTGGCCGACAAGTCGGGATCCAAGGTCGCGATCATCTCGGACGACTTCGAGGAGGGGGCAATGCTGTACAACGCGTTCGGCGGCGTTGCGGCGATCCTCCGCTACCGGACGGGGTACTGAGATGTACCGGGAGAGCCGGGACCGGGTCGCCCGGGCCATCCGGGAGGAGACGGGCGGTGCCGATCCGCTCCTCACTGACGGCGAGGCCCATGCGGATCTCGCGTCCACGGTCGCCTTCACGCTCGCGAAAAAGGAGCGGCGGCGCCCTCACGAGATTGCACAGGAGCTGTCCGGCCGCCTGGCAAAACGCCCGGATCTCATGGGGATCCGGGTGGAGGCCACGGGTCCCTACCTGAACTTTACCTTCGGGAGCGAGTACCTGGACCGCTCGATCCAGGCCGCGGTGAAGCCTGGCTACGGGTCCCTGCCCAGGAAGGAAGAGCGGGTGGTGGTGGAGCACACCAGCGCCAATCCCAACGGGCCCCTCCACGTGGGCCACATCCGGAATACGATCATCGGTGACTCGCTGGCCCGGGTGATGAAGAAGGCCGGCTACCGGACCGAGACCCAGTACTATGTGAACGACATGGGCCGGCAGATCGCCATCGTTTCCTGGGGGGTGGACCGCTATGGCGGCGGGGATCCGGCCGTCAAGGGGGATGACCGCATCGCCCGGAGTTACATCGCCGCGAATCGGGAACTGGAGGCGGACCCGGCCCTGGTCGGGGAGATCGACCGGCTGATGCAGCGGGTAGAGGCGGGGGACCCTGAGACGGTCGCAAAGTTCCGCAGCGCGGTCACCATCTGCCTGGAGGGAATCAGAAAGACCCTCACCGACCTGCAGGTCGCCCACGACCGGTTTGTCTGGGAGAGCGACTTTGTCCGGAACGGGGACGTGGGGAGGGTCCTGGAGCGGATCCGCTACCTCCCGGAGTACCGGAAGGATGAGACTGTGTGGATGGACCTCTCGGCCCACGGCTTCCAGAAGCCCTACATTCTCCAGAGGTCCGACGGGACCACCGTCTACGCCGCCCGGGACCTGGCCTACCATGTCTGGAAGGCCCGGCACTCTGACCGGATGGTGGACGTGCTGGGTGCGGACCACAAGCTGATCGGGGCCCAGCTGCAGTCCACGCTGCGCCTGATGGGGGAGAACCCCCCGGCCATCGTACACTTCGAGTTCGTCTCCCTTCCCGAGGGTTCCATGTCCACCCGGGCAGGAAAGTTCGTCTCTGCCGACGACCTGATCGCAGAGGTGGAGGGGAAGGCACGGGAGGAGGTGGCAAAGCGGAGGGACGATCTGGGGGAGGAGGAACGCAGAGCCATAGCCCGGTCTGTCGCCGTTGCCGCCATCCGGTACGACACGGTGAAGGTCTCGCCTGAGAAGGCCATGGTCTTTGACTGGCGCCAGGCGCTGGACTTCGAGCGGCAGAGCGGCCCCTACCTCCAGTACGCCCATGCCCGGGCCTGCAGCATCCTCGCGAAGGCAGGACCGTTCCCCGAGGCCTTCGGGTACACTGAACCCCAGGAGATCGCGCTCGCCAAGCTGATCGCCCGGTTCCCGGCGGTCATCGAGCAGGCGGCGGACCAGATGGCCCCCCACCTGCTGGCCGCCTACGCCCACCGTCTCGCCGATCTCTTCAACACCTTCTACCAGCACGTGCCGGTGCTGAAGAGCGAAAGCCCGCAGCGGGAGCGCCGCCTGACCCTCGTCAGGGGGATGCAGAATACCCTCAGAGAGTGCCTGGAGACGCTGGGGATCGATGCGCTCGCGTCCATGTGACCCGCTGAAACGCCAGGGCTACCAGTTCGTCACCCCCGGTTCCAGTGCCGCCGTGAAACCCTGCCTCTGGTGCGTGAAAGCCCTGAAGGGCGGGGAGCAGTGCTACAAGCATCAGTTCTACGGCATCGAGAGCCACCGGTGCGTGCAGATGACCCCCACCCTCCGGTGCACCCAGCGGTGCCTCTTCTGCTGGAGGTCCTTTGAGCACGAACCCGCGGAGGAGGGGGAGTGCCCGCCTCACCTGATCCTGGATCGCCTGGCAGCCCTCCAGAAGCGGGCCCTCTCCGGCTACAAGCCGGTGGCAGGGGTGACCCCGGAGCGGTTCCGGGAGGCCCTCGACCCCCGTCACGTGGCCATCTCCCTCTCGGGAGAGCCCACCCTCTACTCACGGCTCCCCGAATTCGTGGACCTCCTGGACGCCCGGGGGTTCACCACGTTTCTCGTCTCCAACGGGACCCGGCCGGAGGTGCTGGCCCGGTGCCGCCCGTTCCAGCTTTATGTCTCCCTCTCTGCCCCGGATGAGGAGACGTACTGCAGGCTCTGCCGGCCGAAGGAGGAGGGTTCCTGGGAACGGCTGCAGGAGAGCCTGCACCTGCTGGGGACCCGGCGGTCGGCGATCCGGATCACCCTGGTACAGGGCTGGAACGACCATTCCCCGGAGCGGTACGGGGCCCTCCTCCAGGGATCCGGTGCCCGGTTCGTGGAGGTGAAGGGATACATGTATCTGGGATACAGTAGAACACGATTGCAGAGGGAGCACATGCCGGAGCACGGGCACGTCAGGGCGTTTGCCGAAACGCTGCAGGAGCACGCAGACTATCGGATCCGGGACGAGAACCGGGCCAGCCGGGTTGTCTGCATGGAGCGGGTGGCATGAAGTTCGATCCATCGGAGTGGAAGGAGCGGTCCCGGAAAGATTTCGAGGCGGCCTGGCACGCAGGTCCCGATGTGCTCTCCCCCGCCGGGTCCGGGGACCGGTATCCACGGCTCCGGTACGGGAGAGGAAAGGCACACCCGGTCTTTGACACCATCCGGCGTCTCCGGGAGACCTACCTCTCCCTGGGATTTGACGAGGCCGAGAACCCGGTGATCGTGGACGAGCAGGACGTGTACCGGCAGTTCGGGCCCGAGGCGATGGCTGTCCTGGACCGGGTCTTCTACCTGGCCGGGCTCCCCCGCCCAAACATCGGGATCGCCCGGGACCGGCTGGATGCCATTGGCGGGATCCTGGGCCGGCCGGTTACAGCGGAGGCCGAAGCAGGGCTGAAGGAGACCCTCCACGGCTACAAGAAGGGGACCGTGGAGGGGGACGACCTGGTCCACGCCATCGCCGTGGTCCTCGCCGCGGACGACGCCACCGTCGTGCGGATCCTGGACACCGTCTTCCCCGAGTTCCGGTCCCTCTCGCCCGAGTCCACCCGCCGGACCCTGCGCAGCCACATGACCAGCGGCTGGTTCCTCTCCCTCGGGGCCTGCTGGCAGCACCGTCCCCACCCCATCCGGCTCTTCTCCGTGGACCGCTGTTTCCGCCGCGAGCAGGAGGAGGGGCCCACCCGGCTCATGACCTACCACTCCGCCTCGTGCGTGGTGGCCGGAGAGGACGTGACGAACGACGCGGGGATGGCCGTCTCCGAGGCGCTCCTCTCCGCCTTCGGTTTCACGGACTTCCAGTTCCGGCCGGACGAGAAGCGGTCCAAGTACTACATGCCCGGTTCCCAGACCGAGGTCTATGCCCGCCACCCGATGAAGGGGTGGGTGGAGGTGGCCACCTTTGGCATGTACTCGCCGGCAGCACTGGGAGAGTACGGGATCGGCATTCCCGTGATGAACCTGGGTCTCGGGGTGGAGCGCCTGGCCATGATCCTGCATGCCTCCGAGGACCTGCGCATGCTCTCGCATCCCCAGTTCTTCCCGGCGCCTCTCACAGACCGGGAGATCGCGGCAAGCGTGCACCTGAAGGAGGAGCCCCGGACGGCCGAAGGCCGGAGGCTGGCCCTCGCCATCCGGGAGACGGCGGCGGCCCATGCCACTGCCCCCGGCCCCTGCGCCTTTCCTGCCTGGGAAGGGAACCTGGGCGGGCACCGTATGACCGTCTCTGTCGAGGAACCGGAGAGTAACACCAAGCTCTGCGGCCCTGCCTGCGGGAACGAGGTCTTCGTGCACCAGGGCGCGATCCTCGGCGTCCCGGACACCGAGAAGTGGGCGCAGGTCCGGAAGGAGGGGGTCTCCACCGGCATCACGTACCTGGAGGCCGTCGCCATGCTGGCTGCCGCCCGTATCGAGGAGGCCGCTTCCTGCGGGAAACCCGTCACCGTGCAGGTGAAGATGGCCAAGCTCCCCAGCGACATCAACCTCCGGATCTCGGACCACGCGATGCGGTTCATCACCGACTCCAAGAAGAAAGTGGACGTGCGGGGGCCGGTCTTCCTCACGGTGAAGGCGGACGTGAAGG
>JAJRDF010000008.1 GCA_028678555.1 Methanomicrobiales archaeon | reverse complement strand
GAGGCGGATGGCCTCCCGTTCCCCTTCCGATGCGGCGACGGAACCGGCCTCCACGACGTGGACGCCCACGTCGGCCACTTTCGTGGCAATCTCGAGCTTTCCGGACGGCGTTAACGAGACACCCGGCGTCTGTTCGCCGTCACGCAGGGTGGTGTCAAAAAAGCGGATCCCTTCAACGAATAAAACAATCCCTCATGGTGTGCACCGGAAAGGAGTGGGGGAAGATCCTATTTAAAGATTGAGGAACGGCAGTCCCGCAGGATTCCGTCCCGTTCAGGACGACTGCGATGATGAGGGTGTGCCGATCCCGGTGGCGGGAGAAAAAAGTGGTTCAGGGGGCCGGCGCCGAGGCAGGACCGGCGCTGTCATAGAGCAGGGTCAGGAACCGTGCGGTGAAGAGCATGATGGCCGGTGACACGATGAAGGCCAGGAAGGGGCCCAGGTACGGGATCAGGGAGATGATCCCGACGATGATCATGACGACAACGATGAGCACGATCAGCGAGAAGATGTAGGACAGCCACCCGATCCTCCCGATCTGCGAAACGATGGCCCCGAAGTTGAAGGCCTCGCCCATGCTGCCCGTGCGGGCGAACCGGATCACGCCGATGTAAGCGAAGAGGGCCAGGATGCAGGCCAGGATGATGAGGAAGACGATTCCCCCGGCAACCGTGGCCCACGCCGCCATGATCGCCTGCGGGGACGGGTTCCTGAAGACGGCGACTACCGGGATGAAGAAGATAATGGCAGCAAGGATCACCGGGATCATGTAGACGATGGTGATCACCAGGTACTTGATCCCGTCAATGAAGAGTTTGCCCCATCCGGTCAGCTCGGGGGCCGGTTTCTTGCCCCGGTACACCTCCAGCTGGTACCCGTAGATGAGCGGGAAGATGATAACACAGACGAGGAGCAGGAGCCATCTCACCCACTTCCCCCAGACGGCCTCCTTGGCATATTCCAGCGATTCTGAGAGCGCAATGCCGATATCCATTGTTTTTCACCGTACGGGTATCTTTCTTTCATTGTATATATAGATAACTCTTGAAGTCTTCATTATGGATTGCTTTTTCCAAACAAACCATGAATTCATGATTTGCGGATTTCTTTTTCTGGTGGAAATTTTGCGAATTCCAACTGAGGACATGGAGGAACCGGTGCCCTGCAATTTCTGTGTTTCATCAGAACATTCTTCGATGCGGGACGGGTACCGGGAAGGCATGACAGGGAAGATGGCGATACTTTGGTGGATCCCCCTGGCAATCCTGGTCCTCTCCATCCTGATGGCGGGGTGTTCCAGCAACCCGGAGGTCTTCACCGTTGGCACGGGCGAGATGTTCACCCTGGGCACAGGCCAGAGCGCCCTGATCAGAGGAGAAGACATGGTGATCACGTTTGACGAGGTCACTGCCGACAGCCGCTGTCCCCAGGGCGTTGTCTGTATCTGGGCCGGTGAAGCCAGGAGCCGGATCACCATCACCCAGGGAGGCATCCCCCACACCCTCGTGCTGGTCCAGCCGGGGCTCTCCGAGAATGCGCAGGAAACCTTTGGCCTGTACACACTCACCCACCGCCTCAGCCCCTACCCGAGGGAGGGCGAAGCAATCGCTCCGAATCAGTACCGGCTGACCCTGATGGTAACGAAATAATTCCCCACCCTTCCCGGTCGCGGGGAGAGCGAGAAAGAAGATCCTGCCAGTCACCGATCAGGCCTGGCGAGGTTCTGATGATCCCATAGGCCTGTCCCTAGTGCCGGAAGTGCCGGGTCCCGGTGAAGATCATGGCAACGTCAAGGCGGTTCGCGGCGGCGATCACCTCGGCATCCCGGATCGATCCCCCGGGCTGGACGAGGGCAGTCGCCCCCGCCGCCGCGGCCTCCTCCAGGGTGTCAGGGAAAGGCAGGAACCCGTCCGATGCCACCGCAGATCCCTTCAGGGAACGGCGGGCTTTCTGGATGGCGATCTTCGCCGCATCCACCCGGCTCGTCTGCCCTGCCCCGATCCCCAGGGTCCGGGTCCGGTCTGCGTACACGATGGCATTGGACCGGGTGTGGGTGCAGACCTTCCAGGCCAGCCTGAGCGCTTCCAGCTCACCGGCGGTGGGATCCCGTTCGCTGACCACCTTCCAGTGTTCCTGGTACGCAGGGGTCTGCTGGACCAGGGCCCCGCCGTCGATGGTCCGGATCTCCCACGACGGGGCAGGTGCAGGGAGCGTAAGGACCCGCATATTCTCCTTCCGCTTCATCTCCGCAAGGGCTGGTACGCTGTACGACGGGGCGATGACCACCTCGATGAAGGTGCTGCAGATCTCCTTTGCCGTCTCTCCATCCACCTCCTGGTTCAGGGCCACAATCCCCCCATAGGCAGAGACCGGGTCCGCCTCCCGGGCCTCCACAAACGTATCATGAAGGCCGTCCCCCACCGCCACACCGCAGGGGTTGTTGTGCTTCACGCAGACGGCAGCGGTCTCGTCGAACTCCCGGAGCAGGGCGACCGCGGAAGAGAGGTCCAGGTAATTGTTGTACGACATCTCCTTCCCCTGCAGGGGCGCCTGGCCGGCGATCCCTGCTCCCCCGTACACTTCCGCCTGCTGGTGGGGATTCTCGCCGTACCTGAGGGGGCGGCCGTTCCGGAACTGCAGGGTGTACACATCCGGGAAACGGGCTCCCAGGGCATGCAGGTGGTTGCTGATGGCGGCATCATAGGCAGCGGTCATGGCGAATGCGTTCTTTGCCAGACCGAGACGCTCCTCCAGTGAGAACCCTCCGGACTCCGCGGCCCTGATCACCGCGGGATAATCCCCGGGGTCCACCACCACGGCCACGTCCCGGTAGTTCTTTGCTGCCGCCCGGATCATGGCCGGCCCGCCGATGTCAATAAACTCCACGAGGTGGTCCAGGTCCAGCCCCTGGCCTGCCATCTGCGGGAAGGGGTACAGGTTCACCACCAGGAGGTCAATCCCCCGGATCCCGTGGGCTTCCATGACGGCATCATCGGTACCCCGGCGGCCCAGGAGGCCTCCATGGATCTTCGGGTGGAGGGTCTTCACCCGGCCGTCCATCATCTCAGGGGCGCCGGTGTAGGCGGCCACTTCGGTGAAGGGGACCCCGGCTGCCGCGAGGACCTTCCCGGTGCCACCCGAAGAGAGAATCTGTACCCCGTTCCGGGCCAGAGCCCGGCCCAGTTCCGCGATGCCGCGTTTCTCCCAGACAGAGAGGAGGGCCCACTGCATACCCATCCCTTCACCCGGAGAATCATAATAGGTGAGGGTTCCGCGCTCTCATCCACTGGTGCAGTCCGGGCAGCGGGGAGTCATCCCGGAACGATGCCACCCTGAATGTAAGATGAGGAAAAACAGGCTGTAATCAGGCTTTGATCGCGGGAAGGATGGCAATCATCAATGATAGGGGGAAAAGAGGCCCGATAGCGGGTGATTTCCCAGGGGTAAAGCAATACTTATATATAGAATTCCACCTCCATTACTGATCTGTACACTGACAGAGGGTTCCGTATGGCAGACCCACAACCGGACCAGGAGGGTGCATCCCCCCGTCCGGCGGAACCGGCACCTGCCGGCCAGCCGGAAGGGAGCGTGACCGCCACCGCGGATCTCCAGCGGGCGCATGATGAACTCCGGGACAGGTACCTGCGCCTGGCCGCAGACTACGACAACTTCCGGAAACGGGCCGCCCGTGAGAACGAGACTGTGATCCGGGAACAGGTGGAGCGGTTCGCCCGCGACCTGCTGGAAGGCATGGATGACCTGGACCGGGCGCTCCAGTCCGACGGCACCATGCTCCGGGAGGGGCTGGAGCAGATCCGGGAGGTGTTCCAGGCCTCCTTCGCCCGGCACGGTATCCGGCCGGTGAAGGCGAAGGGGCGTCCCTTCAATCCCCGGGAGCACGAACCGGTGGCCTCCGTGATCTCGGATGAACCCGAGGGGACCGTGATCCAGGAAGTGAGCCGCGGGTATGCCAGAGAGGACCGGATCATCAGGTTTGCAAAAGTAATTGTCTCGAAAGGAAAAGAGAAGGGAGAAGAGCATCAATGACGGCACAGAAAGTCAGCGAGAAAGTTCTGGGCATCGACCTGGGGACCACCAACTCCTGCATGGCCCTCATGGAGGCAGGGAGGCCGGTGGTGATCCCGAACGCGGAGGGCGGCAGGATCACACCGTCCATCGTGGCATTCAGCAAGGAAGGGGAGAGAGTGGTGGGCTCGGTGGCCAAGCGTCAGGCCATCACCAACCCCCAGCGGACGATCATGTCCATCAAAAGGAAGATGGGTACCAGCGAGACCATCTCCATCGACGACAGGAAGTTCACGCCGCAGGAGATCTCGGCCATGATCCTGCAGAAGATGAAGGTTGATGCCGAGGCGCACCTGGGGGAGAAGATCGCAAAGGCGGTGATCACGGTCCCTGCCTACTTCAACGATGCCCAGCGGCAGGCCACCAAGGACGCGGGAAAGATCGCCGGCCTGGAGGTCCTCCGGATCATCAACGAGCCCACAGCCTCGGCACTGGCCTACGGGATCGACAGGGAGAAGGAGGCCACGGTGCTGGTCTACGACCTGGGCGGGGGGACCTTCGACGTCTCCATCCTGACGCTCGGTGACGGCGTCTTCGAGGTGCAGTCGACGGCAGGGAACAACCACCTGGGCGGGGACGACTTTGACCAGCGGGTGATGGACTACCTCATCGACGAGTTCCGGAAGAAGGAGGGGATCGATCTGAGAAAGGATCCCATCGCCATGCAGCGCCTCCGGGATGCCTCCGAGAACGCAAAGATCGAGCTCTCCACGGTCACGAAGGCTGCCATCAACCTCCCCTACATCACCTCCGATGCCGGCGGGCCCAAGTTCCTGAACATGGACCTGACCCGGGCAAAGCTCGAGCAGCTGACCCGGGACCTGATCGATGCCACCATCGGCCCGGTGAAACAGGCCCTCTCTGACGCCAAGATGGAGCCGAAGAATATCGACCACGTGCTCCTCGTCGGGGGCGCCACCCGGATGCCCGCGGTACAGGAACTGGTCAAGGGCCTCCTGGGGAAGGAGCCTGACAAGGGGATCAACCCTGACGAATGCGTTGCCATCGGCGCCGCCATCCAGGGGGCGGTCCTCACCGGCGAGACGAAGGATATCGTGCTCCTGGACGTGACCCCGCTGACCCTGGGGATCGAGACCCTGGGCGGGATCGCGACGAAGCTCATCGAGCGGAACACCACGATCCCCACGAGAAAGAGCCAGATCTTCTCCACGGCTGCCGACGGCCAGACGGCGGTGGACATCCACGTGGTCCAGGGAGAGCGGGCACTTGCGAAGGATAACGTGACCCTGGGGAAGTTCCAGCTCACCGGGATCCCCCCTGCACCCCGGGGCATCCCGCAGATCGAGGTCACCTTTGACATCGATGCCAACGGGATCACCCATGTCTCGGCGAAGGACCTGGCCACCGGGAACGAGCAGGCCATCACCATCAAGGGCGGGAAGGGCATCCCGGACAGGGATATCCAGCGGATGGTGAACGATGCCAAGGGCTTCGAGGAAGAGGACCGGAAGAAACGGGAGGAGATCGAACTCCGCAATATGGCGGACACCGCCATCTACCAGGCCGAGAAGACCCTGAAGGACGGCGGCGACAGGATCGACGCCGCGGACCGGTCCGGAATCGAGGCTGCTGTCGCAGATCTGAAAAAAGCCCTGGACGACAATGATACCGAGGGCATGAAGAAGGGCCTGGACCGGCTGACGGAAGCGGTCTACGGGGCGACCCAGAAGATGTATGCAAAGGCCCAGGCATCGAGGGAACAGGCACAGGCCGGGCCGAAAGAGGCGGGCGGAGCATCGGGCGAGAAGGTCCAGGATGCCGACTTCGAAGTGAAAGACGACGCGTGAGCGGATGGCCCCGTCCGACTACTACCAGGTCCTCGGTGTCCCCAGGAATGCAGGGGAGAAGGAGATCCGGAAGGCCTACCGCGCGCTGGCCCGGAAGTACCACCCCGATGTCTGCAAGGAGCCGGGAGCAGAGGAGCGGTTCAAGGAGATCAACCAGGCCTACAGCGTGCTCTCTGACCCGGACCGGAAGGCCCAGTATGACCAGATGGGCCATGACACCTACACCAGCGCGTCGCGGGGATCCTACACAGGCGGCGGGTTCGGCGGGGGACCCTATGGCGGATTCCAGGCCGACTTCTCGGGATTCGGGGACATCTTTGACACGTTCTTCGGCGGGGGACCCTTCGGGGGATTCCAGCGCACCTCCCAGGGGCCCCGAACCGGAAGCGACCTCCTCATGCGCCTCCAGGTACCCCTGGAGGAGGCGGTGGCAGGCACGGACCGGGAGATCGAGGTCTCACACAGCGAGCCCTGCCCCTCCTGCAAGGGGAGCGGCAGCGAGACGGGGAAGGTGGTGAACTGCCCCCGGTGCGGCGGGACCGGCCAGCTCCGGCAGATGTCTTCCACCGCCTTCGGGCAGTTCGTACGGATGACCACCTGCCCGGAGTGCAGCGGCCGGGGCAGGACCCCTGAGAAACGGTGCCCGTCCTGCAGGGGCACCGGTCACACCCGGGCGAACCGGAAGGTCCGGGTTCATATCCCTGCAGGGATCGAGTCGGGGATGCGCCTCCGGATGGAGGGATACGGCGAGGCCGGCGAGTACGGCGCTCCCAGCGGCGATCTCTTCATTGAAGTGTCGGTGCTCCCCCACGACCGGTTCACCCGGGACGGTGACGACCTGGAGACCGCCGTCCACATCTCCCCTGCCCAGGCGGCGATCGGATCAGCAGCGGAAGTGGAGACCATCGACCACCGGAAGATCGAGGTCCACATCCCTCCCGGGACCCAGCAGAACGCTGTGGTCCGTGTGCAGGGGGAGGGCGTGAAGAGGAAAGGACGCCACGGTGATCTCCGGGTCCGGGTCAAGGTTGCAGTCCCAAAACATCTGACCGACGAGGAGCGGGAACTCTACCACCGGTTGCTGGAGCTGGAGGGGAAGAAGGTTCCGGAAGGCGGAGGGTTCTTCAAGGACTTCATGGGGAAGAAACGGAAGAAGAAAGACCGCGCCTGAGGATGAGGAATTTCATTACTTTTTCGTTGCACGCAGGATCCTCCCCGGTTTCCTCATTCCACCTCTCCTGTTTCGTCAATGATGAGAACGACTGGTGAGATGCTCCGGGGAGGACCCGACGGTCCCCCCGCCGCGTGGGCGCCCCCCCCGGTGAGTCGGGATTGAGGATCAATCGGTGGAACACCGGCCTGGCATAACATCTTCATCGGCGGTGGGGCCGGGAGGGGGCAAAGCCCCCTCCCGTCAGAAATATACCGTTCCCTTTTGTTCGTGTGAAATGGATGCCGGGAATAACCTGCAGACCTATGGCAGGAATTGCGTCCAGAAAGGTGGGAAGAGAGGGGGTGAGGGTAAGGAGGAAGGTGTCGAGGGTCTGGTCAGTTCGTGGCGCTCTCCTTCTTCTTCGTGGGGAGGTCCCCCCCGTAGAGGTGGTACATCATCCCCACCTTAGCCGACATCATGCGCATCTGTGCTCTGTACTCGCGGGTGTACTTGCGCCCGTTTTCGGCCATGCGTTCAAGGTAGTTCTGGAACTTGGGGTACTCCTTGGGACGCCGCTCCTGCAGCATCTTCAGGAAGAGGTTCTTGAACTCGCGGTCCGAGATCGCGGCGATGATGGAGTACTGCTCCAGGGTCTCCTCAGGGAGGCGCCTGAAACGTTCCACCTCCTCCGCGATGTCGTTGATCGCATACACGACTTCTGAAGCACTGACCCAGGGCTTGATCTTCACTTGAGACATTGTTGGTCACTGTCCGTGTCTGCACATTACAATTTTCTACTCTTGTATATAAGTCATTCTATTTTGATCTAGACTTAAATGGTCCCAAAACTCTATGAAAATGGCTGATAAGTGTCTAATACATGTAAACGGCATTTTAATCATTAATTAACGAGTCTCATTTACTTTCTTTAACTGTTAGTGATTCAATGCCATGTCCAGCGCAGGCATCATGATGCCGAACAGAGCAATGCATGTGGGGATGACAGATGTCCCATCGAAGATTTCCTCCGGACGATCCTGAACGGCGCCACTGGCAGGATCCTGGCCGCGTGCTGGACATCATCGGTGTCACACCCGGCATGACGTTCCTTGATGTGGGGTGCGGCGAGGGTTACTTTGCCCTGCCTGCCGCGCGGAGGGTCGGGGCTTCCGGCCGTGTCTGCGGGATCGATGCGGACGCGGAAGCGGTCATGCGCCTGGGGGAGCATGCCGCGGATGAAGGGATGGGATGGGTCACGGCGCGGGCGGGAGCCGCGGAAGAGACGCTCCTCTGTTCCGGCTGCGGGGACGTGGTCTTCTTCGGGATCTGCCTGCACGATTTTTCCGATCCCGGACGGGTGCTCAGAAACGCCCGCAGGATGATCCGGGACACGGGAGTACTGGCCAACCTGGACTGGCATGCCCGGGAAATGAATATCGGTCCGCCGCTGCAGAAGCGGTTCGCCCCTGAACATGCCATGGCCCTGATCCGGGACGCCGGTTTTCACCGGCTGTCGCTGCAGGACTGCGGCCCGTACCACTACCTGGTCCTGGCCAATCCTGCCCCCTGACCGCCCGTAATCACGAGGGTGATCGGGATTCCTTACCCAGGAGCCTGCCCCGTTCCACGAACAGGAGCGAGGCGGAGTTCATGCAGAACCGTTTCCCCGTGGGAGGCGGGCCATCGTCAAAGACATGCCCCAGGTGGGCGTCGCACCGGGGACAGAGCACCTCGACCCGTTCCATCCCGTAACTCATGTCGGTCCGGAGGGCCACGTTCATGGGTGCAACGGGGGCGGTGAAGCTGGGCCATCCTGTCCCGGAATCGAACTTGGCCTGGGAATCAAAGAGGTCGGTCCCGCAGCAGATGCACCGGTAGATGCCATCCCCGTGGAAATCATGGTACCGGCCGGTGAACGCCGGCTCGGTCCCCTGTCCGCGGGCCACGGAAAACGAGACCGGGGAAAGGAGCCTGCGCCACTCCCCCTCCGTCCGCCGGATGCGTTCCACCATCTCCACCTTCCCGGTCGCGACCACAAAGATCGGGATCTTTCCTGAACCGGTCTCCTCTGCCATGGACATCTTCGCCCCGCCAGGGGATCTGCCTCTTCAGATGATAAGGGGGAAGGATTCCTTTCAGGAACTGATGATCGATACGGTCACCGGAAACGGAGTAACAGGATGATGATGTTTGTCCCCACCACCGCGAGAACCGTCCAGATCGAGACCCAGAACCAGCCGCCTGAGGCCATCAGGAACGTGGCCCAGAGGAGCCCGACCAGGGAGATCAGGTAAAACAGGATCCAGTTCCTGATCCGGGCACCTGTATCCATAAAAAGGGTGGCACCCGGCCGTATTTAAGCGTAGATGGTGCTCCTCCTTTCCGGACAGGCCAGGGATTGTTCCGGTTCCCCTCTTTCATCCCCCTCCGCGCCGGAGACGGTCCAGTGCTTCGCGGATCATCTCCTGGACGCCGTCAACCGGGTCCTGCATGTGGTGCTCCAGCGGGCGGTACGCCCGCATATCGCCAATCGTGCCCAGTGCCCAGGCGGCCTTGTACCTGACCCTCCAGTCCGTGTCATCCAGTGCCCGGACCAGCCCCTCCACCGCCCCCGGATCCCGCAGGCGTCCCAGTGCTTCCGCCGCCCGGTAGCGGCGCATCGGGTCGGGATCGGCAAGGCCTGCCAGGTACCGGGCGAGGGCGTCCGGAAGGTTTCCTTCGGCGTCGGGCATGCTGAGCCCGTCGGCGCCCTGGGAGATGAAGATGATCCCTGCTGCAAGGCCCGGCTGGAGAGAGAAGGCCCCATGGAGCATTACAGGAGCATTCTTCACAGAAAGAACAGGTGGATTCATCCATCCTCATCAGGAGGGGGCCAGCCCCTTCCCGGACTCTCCCCCGTGAGGATTGTGCCGCCACGCTCTTTCATGAAGCGGTGGATGCATCTATGAGAACGAATTGACGGGGGGGACGTCCACGCGGCGGGGGGCGGAGCCCCCCAGGAGCGTCTCAGTAATAGTCCACAAAAAGAAACCACCGACACATCCGACAGATGCCTGCCGTCTTCAGCGAGATCGAATGGCACGAACGGGAGAGAACGGAAAAAGAAAGAGAAGGAGGTGATGCGAACTGCGTCCTCAGCGGAACATGCGGTCGTCGCGGAGGGACGGTTCGCTCCTGACCTTGGCCAGCGCGGCGGTGAAATCCTCCTGTTCCACGGCGTCCGCCCCGCGCCGGACGGCATTCATGCCCGCCTCGCGGCAGACGGCCTGGAGATCTGCGCCGGTGCCACCCTCGGTCCCCTTCACCAGATCCTCCAGGTCCACCTCCCCCATCTTCATGGATCGGGTGTGGATCTTCAGGATCTCCCGGCGCGCCGCCTCGTCCGGAAGCGGGATGCGCAGGACCCGGTCGAACCGGCCCGGCCGGAGGATGGCGAGATCCAGCATGTCCAGCCGGTTCGTGGCAGCCATGATCCGGATGTCACCCCGGTTGTCGAACCCGTCCATCTCTGCCAGGAGCTGCATGAGTGTCCGCTGTACCTCGGCGGATCCCGATGTGCCGTCATGGGTCCGCATGGAGGCGATGGCATCGATCTCATCGATGAAGATGATGGATGGGGCCCGTTCCCGGGCCAGCTGGAAGAGTTCGCGGACCAGCTGTGCCCCCTCGCCGATGAACTTGTGCACCAGTTCCGAACCCGACATCCGGATGAAGGTGGCGCGGGCCTGGTGGGCCACGGCCTTCGCGATCAGGGTCTTTCCTGTTCCCGGCGCACCATGGAGCAGGATCCCCTTGGGGGGTTCCACGCCCAGCCTCCGGAAAACCTCGGGCCGTGTCAGGGGATACTCCACCGCCTCGCGCACCTCCTCGATCTCGTGGCGCAGGCCACCGATCTGTTCGAAGGTGACGTCAGGCGAGGCCTCCAGTTCCATCACCCGCACCCGGGCATCGTAGACGGAGCCGATGATCTTGACCACCGAGAGCGAGTTGTTCACCGCCACCTTGGTACCGGGTTTTAAGGTCTTCTGCAGGTCCTCGGAGATCGTGGTCAGGTACTCCTGGTTGTTCCCCTGCTGCCTCAGGTAAACCTCCCCGTCCTCCATCACCTCCACCACCGAGGCGACGAAGAGGGGCATCCGCTTCAGCTGCGCATTCTCCCGCCGGAGCTGGTTCGCCTCCTTCTGGAGGTTCTCGTTCCGCAGTTTCAGGTCCAGCTGCTGTGCCCGCAGCTCCTGGAGTTCCAGGTTCATCTTCACCAGGTCAGTCTCGGAGCTGATCTGGTTGGAAACGGTGTCATCCATCTCATCTTCTATATAGGGTGTGATCGCATATATCAGGTGTGTCGTCCGTCATCAGGGGACGGGGGATCGCGGGGGGCACGGCGACCGGCCCCCTTCTCGTGAGCCCCGAGCCGATCTCGTTCCTGGGGGGCGTGGACCCGAAGACCGGGATGGTAGTGGAACCCGGTCACCCGCTGCGGGGGAAGTCGGTGGCCGGCTGCGTCCTTTATTTCCCTCACGGGAAGGGTTCGACCGTGGGTTCCTACGTGCTCTATGCCCTCCGGCATCACGGCAAGGCACCGGCTGCCATCGTGAACCGGGAAGCGGAGCCCATCATCGTCGTGGGGGCCATCATCGCGGGGATCCCCATGATGGACCGGCCGGATCCTGCCATCGACATGATCCCCGAAGGAACCCGGGTGACCGTGGACGGCGGGAAGGGGGAGCTGACCTGTGAGGGTGAACTGGAGGGTCATTAATGCGGCCGCCAGCTCCTATGCCCCCCTGTTTGCTTCCTGTGCAGAGCACGGCTTTTACCTGAGACCGGTGGATGCACCTGCCGCTGATATCACCTGCTACAGCCTGAACTCGGTGAATGAACCGGCCTACCGGGAGGAGATCGCGGGGGCCGGTTGCACCACCATTGTCGGCGGACCCCATGCTTCCGCGTGCCCGGATCAGGTGGCGGCCTATGCCGACTACGTGGTGGTGGGCGAGGGGGAGTTCACGCTGCCGCGCCTCCTCTCACACCTGGAGACGGGAGGAACAGGGCCGGTCCCCGGCGTCGTCACCCGGGAGTGGGCCCGGCCCATCGACCATACCGTGATCCTGGACGCATTCCCCCCCTTCTCTGTCATGAAAGGCTATATCGAGATCTCCCGCGGCTGCCCCTTCGGGTGTGCCTACTGCCAGACCCCGTGCCTCTTCGGGTCCACGATGCGGCACCGGTCCATCGATACCATCGTCCGGTATGCATCCCGGTACCGGGACATCCGGTTCGTCTCACCCAATGCCCTCGCGTACGGATCCGACGGGAGATCCCCCCGGCTGGAGAAGGTGGCGGCGCTTCTCTCCCGCCTCCCGGGGAACATCTACTTCGGCACCTTCCCTTCAGAGGTGCGCCCCGAGTTCATCTCGGGCGAAGCCCTGGAGCTGATCGCCTCCGTTCGTGCCAGCCGCAGGATCGCCTTCGGTGCCCAGTCAGGAAGCGACCGGGTCCTCTCCCGGATCCGGAGGGGACATTCAGTGGCCAACGTGATCGCTGCCGTGGAATGCTGCCGGGATCATGATTTCCTGCCGATCGTGGACTTCATCCTGGGTTTCCCCTTCGAGACCGGCGAGGATGAACAGGAGACCCTGGAGATGATCCGGTGGGTGACCCGCCACGGGAAGGCCCGGGTCCATGGCTTCATCCCCCTGCCCGGCACCCCGCTCGGAGGCACGGTCCCGCGCCCTCTCTCCCGGAGTACGCTCCAGACCCTCGGCAACCTGGCACTCCACGGCCGGATCACCGGTTCCTGGGACGATCCCGCGGTAAGGTTTTTTAAGGCACATTCCGATATATCACCATGATAAAGATTCTGCAGCTTGCAGATCTTCACGGGCAGTTCGGGAAACTGGACGCATTTCTCAGCCTTGAACCCGACCTGGTCGTCATCTCCGGGGACATCACCGAGAACGGGCCGGTGGATGTGGTGCCCGACCTCCTGGACCGGATCGATGTCCCTGTCTTCGCGGTTCCCGGGAACTGCGATCCGAAGGACATCCTTGACGTGCTGGAGGACTCCAGTGCCGTCTGCCTCCACGGCTCCACCATCACGCTCGGCAAAGTGACCCTCACGGGAATTGGCGGGTCCAACAAGACACCGTTCGGGACCCCCTTTGAACTCACGGAGGAGCAGATCGAGGGGATCCTCTCGGAGATCACCGCCCACCTGGAGAAGAACGTGCACAACATCCTTGTCACCCACGCCCCCCCTGAGGGGACCCTGGACCGGGTGGGCGAGGCCCATGTGGGGAGCCCGGCCATCCGGAAATTCATGAAGCACTTCGATCTGGTCTGCACTGCCCATATCCACGATGACCGGGGAGAGATGGAAGTGGACGGTGTCCGGATCGTGAACCCCGGCCCCGCCAGCGAGGGTCACTGTGCCATGATCCAGCTGGGCGACGAGCCCCGGGACATCACCATCAAGATCCTTTCTCTCTAGAGAGCAGCATCTCCAGATACGAGAGGGAAAGGGATTTCCCCCGCACCCCCAGCTTTTCTGCGAGAATTGTGATCTGCCGGACCGCCTCTCTCCGGGACAGTCCCATGGGTGCCTCGATCTCGATGAATGTCCCCAGGGTTTCCACCCGGTCCAGGGCAATGGTTGCCCCCTCCAGCAGGTACAGGTCCCGCTCCTTCACCACCTGGGCGGTACGCCGGAACCCCAGCCGGTCAAGTACCTGTTCCAGCTGTTCCCCCTCCTGCACCGCGACACAGATCTCCTCCCGTGACTTGGGCCCGTCCCCGGGGAGCTTGGGCCCCTTGTAGGTGAGGACCGGGGCTTCCCCGGGCACCGGAGCCGTTCCAGGCACCGGAGCCCGTTCCGAGTACCTGACCCTGAGGGCTTCGTCGGTGACTGCGAAATCCCGGTGGGGGGCATTGTAGTACACGTCCCGTTCCACCCGCATCCCCAGGTGCTCTGCCTTCAGCTCCCGGAGGCGTGCCCGCACCGGTTCCAGGGCGCGGACCCGGATCTTGGCCTCGATCTCCATCATGCTGTCCTGCTCCCTGTGGAAGGGTACCGTCCGGATGATGTGAAGCTTTGGAAACATTCCTGCGGGTGAACGGTGCCTATAAATGCCCTTCCCCCCCTCTATTATAGTCAGGTACTGATATGGCTGTTGCAGAAGGCGATTTCATCCGGCTCAGTTACACGGGGAAGGCGGATGACCGGACCTTTGATACCACTGATGAGGAAACGGCAAAGGAGGCAGGGATCCACAACCCGTCCGCCGTCTACGGGCCCGTGATGATCCGGGTGGG
>JAJRDF010000100.1 GCA_028678555.1 Methanomicrobiales archaeon | reverse complement strand
CGATCTCGATGGCATGCTTGGGGGAGATATCCACCTCGTGGGCCTTGGCCCGGGCAAACTCCTCCCCCTGCACCTGCATTGCGTATCCAGTCTTTCCCATGTCCATCACTTCAGCGGTACGTACTTGCTCGACCGGGTGGCCCCGATGCCGGCCGCCCCGTGTGCAACCTTCCTCCGGGTCAGGGCAAACTCGCCCAGGTAGTGGAAGACCGCCTCGGGCTGGATATCCACCTTCTGGAACTCCTTGCCGTTGTGGATCTCCAGGGACTTCCCCACCATCTCCGGCATGACCACCATGCTGCGCAGGTGGGTCCGGATCTTCGGATCACCGCCCCGCACCCGTGAGAGGAGGTCCTCCTCGTCCCGGGAGAGGCCGCGCCGGAACTTCCGTCGTACCCGTGCAGGCATGAGCGGGATCAGCTCGGAGGAGGGCATCGTCTTCAGCTCCTCGATGGTATGCCCGTGGTAGGTGAATTCCTCCCTCCGCCGGGGCATCCGTTTCTGCGTCTTCTTTACCATGCGTCTTCCCTCACTTCTTCAGCCTGCCGGTCCGGCGTGCTGCGATCAGGCCAACCTTGCGGCCGGGGGAGGTTCCCCTGCTCACGGTCTTGGGCCTGCCGGCGTGCTGGTGTGCCCCGCCGCCGAACGGGTGATCGATCACGTTCATGGCCACGCCCCGGACAATGGGCCACTTGGAGGCCGAGGACTTCATCTTGTGGAACTTCTTCCCGGCCTTCACGAAGGGCTTCTCGCCCCTGCCTCCGCCGGCAACGATGCCGACCGTCGCCATGCAGTCGCCGTGGAACCACTTCAGTTTCCCGCTGGGCATCCGCACGCCCACCCGGTCCTCCTCGGACTTCCCCATGACGAGCGCCTGGCCGCCTCCGGCCCGGACGAGTTTTCCCCCGTCGCTGGGCCGGTTCTCCAGGTTGCAGACCATGATCCCGACCGGGATCTCCCGCAGGGGGAGAGTGTTCCCGTTCTTCACGTCCGCGCCCTTCCCCCAGGAAAGGGTTTCGCCGACTCCGGTGCCCTCCACGGCCAGGGTATAGGTCTTGGATCCGTCCGAAAGACCCACCAGGGCCACGGGGCCGTTCCTGGCCGGGTCATGCTCGAAGGCGAGAATCGTGCCCTTCGTGAGACGGTCGGGGGTACCTGCGTGGTGGACCGCCGCACGGTACTGGTGCGACGGTGCCCGGTAACTGGAGCCGCCCTTTCCGCGGTTCTGTGTCTGGATTCTGTGTCCCATATCCGCTCACCTACACGATCCCGAGGCGGGAGAGGATCTCCTCGGCAGCCTTCTCGTCCTCGAAAGAGACGATGGCTTTTTTCTCTCCTTTCGTGGTCATCAGGGTCCGGACCGCCGTCACCTTCTTGTCAAAGGTCTTCTCGATCTCCCGGCTGATCTCGCCCTTCGTGGCATCGCGGTTCACCAGGAACTGGAGCGTATGGTCCCGTTCCATCATCATCATCGCCTTTTCCGTTACGAACGGGTACTTCAGCTTCATGGCAGCTCCCCCAGTGCCTTCACCGCGGCCTCAGTCCAGACGGTCAGCCTCCCGGCATGGGTGCCGGGGGCCAGGTGCTCGGTGTTCAGTTCCCGGACACTCACCGCGTCCACACCTGCCAGGTTCCGTGCAGCGCGGAGAGGCTCCCCCGCCGTCACGATCAGCAGGCTGCGGGGCTGCTTGTAGCGCCGTCCCCGCATCTTGCCCCGGCCGGGACGGACATTCTTCCCGTCCCGGGCACGCTCCACGTCAGCGTACACCCCGGCCGCCGTGAGCGCCGCGATGACGTCAGGCGTGTGCTCCAGCGTTTCCAGGTCATCCACGAGCACCACCGGAAGCTCGCCCTCGTACCGGTGCCCGCGGGCCTTGACGAGCTCCTCGCGGCCCGTCGCCGCCACCGCAGAGAGGAAAGCCTTGCGCTTCTCCTTCCGGTTGATCTTCTCGACGAGTACTTCGGCGGTGACCGGCGGGTGGGCCTCACGGCCGCCCCGGGCCTGGGGCACCCGCGCCGCCCGGGACCCGTTCTTGATCCTGGGCACGTGGGAGACGCCCCTCCCGCTCCCCCAGGAGTGGGCCGAGGTCCGCACGCCGGCGTACGGGTGTGACCCGTGGGGCTGGAGCCTCCTCGACTGCAGGGACAGGACCGCCCGCTTGATGAGGTCAGGCCGGAACTCCTCGGAGAAGACCTCCGGGAGCTCGATCTTCTTCTTCACTGATCCTTTCAGTGTCTTTACCTGTGCCTTCATCCCGGGTGTCGTTTCCTGTTCTCTCATTTCGGGGGTTTTTTCCGGTGCCTTCTTCCCGGGTGACTTTTCCTTTCCCTTTACCCCGGGTGACTTTTCCTTTCCCTTTACCCCGGATGTCTTTTCCGATGCCTTCGCCCCGGATGTCTTTTCCTTTGCCGTCATCCCGGATCACCCCTGCTTGGACTCCACCGATACGAATTCGATCGCCGGAGTCCGGAACTTGTGCTCACCCTGCCGTACCGCGGGCCGGATCCGGATCAGCCTTTTCGCCGGCCCCGGGATCGATCCCTTGATCAGGATATACGGGTTCCGGACCAGACCGTAGTGGACGAAACCGCCTGACGGCGTGATCTCGCCGCCGTTCTCACCGATCCGGAGGACCCGTTTGTTGAACTCGGTCCGCTGCTGGTACCCCATCTGGCCCAGCGCCGGCACCTGCCACCGGATGTGGTGCGGGTGCCAGGGGCCCAGCGTCCCCACGTGGCGGGCGCGCCCCACCCGGTGCTTGCGCTTCCGGAGCTTGACGCCCCAGCGCTTCACCGGGCCCTGCGTGCCCTTCCCCTTGGTGACGGCGGTGATGTCCACGTACTGCCCGGACTTCACGACGCTGTCCACCTTCACTTCCCCGCCCAGGATCGAGGTGCCGTACTCGAACCGCTTGGCCAGGTCATCCCCCGCGATCCGGATCTCCATCAGATCCGGTGCTTTCTTGGGAATGCCGGTGATCACACCCGGCTGGGTGTGGACCAGGGCCCGGAGATCGGTCACCTCGCCGCTCTCAATCCCTTTCCCGATCTGGTCCAGGAACCTGGCCCGGTCATGGGTCTTTGGCATGGTCAGGCGCCGGTCCAGGGACCCGTCCAGGGCCTCGGCCCAGACCTCGGCGTACGCCCGGGGGCCAAAGGTCCCCGTGGTGTAGGCCCGCAGCGCCGCCACCTTGAGTGCCGGGACCTCGACAACCGTCACCGGTACCACGATGCCCTTGCCCTCGGTGGGACTGTTCTTGTGGTCATCCACCATGACCACGTGGGTCATCCCCACCTTGTAGCCGGCAAAGGCCTGCAGGAACGGTGCGCCTTTCAGCTCCTGCCAGGACTTGTAGCCGGGGACCTGGCTCTTCGCACGTTTCCGCGGGCTGTAGGCCAGGGAACCCTTCCGTGGGTTTCTTGTTCTTGCCATGGTTTCCTCATTCCTCTACGCGTTCGGCTTGATCCGGGATGCCGGGTGCCTCTGGAGGCACCGCAGCCCGGCGATGGGTGCGATGGAGGAGATCGCGCCCCGTCAGAGGGGCGGGCTCTGTTCCCGGAACCGGGATCACGAACGATCCGGTGTGCGCCGGATTATCCCCGTCTCGCCAAGAGATCCTGAAACCCTTCCGCGTATCGCCCGCCCGGGGGCAGGGATACGGGGCACGTTGCACGAACGGAGGCCCTGCGGAGGGATCAGATCCGTCTTCTGTCATCCCGTTGCGCAAACAGGTGTTCGCGCAACTCCACTGGTGAGCCACGGCGGAGCACATTCCCGGCCCCCGATCCCGGAGGCACGGGGCGCCGTTCCCGGCCCCCGATCCCGGAGGCACGGTCGCACGGCATGTGCGTATTCCCGAGGCGCCGGGATGCATTCAGGCCAGGAAATGGCCCGGATTATCCCGCCGCCCGGGGAAAAACTCCACGCGGCTTCCTATACACTTGCATCGAAGTGGATATAAATATTGTCCCCGGTGAACGGGAAGCGGTCCCCCCCGGTGATGAAAAAGGGAAGGGGGGCAGGGGCTTAGGGTTTCCCGGGGATGGGAAGGGAGGAATCCGTTCACCCGAAGTAGAGTTCCCCGTCGTCGTTGATGTAGACCTCCACGTCCTCCCGCACATACCGCCCCTTGAACCGCTCGGGGTTGGAGTCCCTCATGTGGTTGATCAGGGAGATGGTGTCGTACTTCACCTTGATCCCCATCTTCTCAGCCTCGGCGTAGATGATCTTGGCCACGTCTAGGAGGTCGGTGCCGCTCTTCACGGTACAGAGGTGGGAGGCGTCCAGCGTGTACAGGAACTCCAGCGTCTCCTTGGACCGCTGGATATTCTCGATGGCGGCCTTCTCGATGGTGCAGACGTTCGCCTTCGAGGTCCCGATGATGTTAGCGATCTGCTGCTGGGTGAGCCCCTTCTTCCGGTACCGGAGGACCTCCTTCTGCCGGTCCGTGAGTAAACCTTCCTTCATTGAGATTATATTATACCACAGGTTACGTAAACCTTTTTCGCTTACCCCTCCCTTTCGGGGGTTCCCGGAGGGTGCGATCAAGGCAGAGATTTCACAATCTTTATCGTCCAGATGGGTGATATTACCGTGTTATCCAACCTCTGAGGTGAAAAAGAATGGTCGTAAAGGTAGGAGTTGCCAAACTAGGCAATATTGCAAGCGGTGTGATGGCCGAGCTCTTGCTGGATGAGCGGGCGGACCGGGAGGACATGCAGACATTCATGGCCACCAGCGGTACCAAGCTCCAGCCCGAGGACATTGACCGCGTGGTCTCCAACATGAAGGCCTGGAAGCCGGACTTTGCTATCGTGGTATCGCCGAACGGGGTCCTTCCCGGCCCCACCGGAGCCCGTGAAGCCCTTCTCGCTGCAGGCATCCCCTGCATCATCATCACCGATGATGTCACCACGAAGAAGGAGGAGTGGGAGAAGATCAAGGCCTCCAAGTTCGGGTACATCATCATGAAGGCCGACGCCATGATCGGGGCCCGCCGCGAGTTCCTGGACCCCATCGAGATGGCGGACTACAACGGCAACCTGATCAAGGTGCTGGCCCTCACAGGCGCCTTCCGCAAGCTCCAGGTGGAGCTGGACAAGGTCATCGACCAGGTGAAGGCCGGCAAGAAGGGCGATGCCCTGGTGCTGCCGAAAATGGTCGTCTCCTCCGACTCTGCCACAAAGGGCGAGTTCACGAACCCGTATGCATGGGCCAAGGCCCGTGCCGCGTACGAGATCGCCCAGGCGGTCGCCGGCGTCAACGTCAAGGGCTGCTTCATGACAAAGGAGTATACGGACTACGTCCCCATCGTGACGAGCGCCCACGAGATGATGCGCATGGCCGCCGACCTGTGCGACCAGGCCCGGGAGCTGGAGAAGGGCATGGACGCGGTGATCCGGAAGCCCCACAAGAAGGACGGGGTCCAGGTCTCCAAGACCAAGCTCATCAGCAAGCCCGAGTAACCTGTTGATCTCAACTTTTTTTTTCTGCGGTTCCTCCCTGACGCTACCGTGTATTTTTTAGGTCTGTCATCCCCCGATTCTGCTGATCATGATCATCGCTCCACGTCGGCTTCCTTGAGATCATGCGTACTGGTGGGACGCTCTCGGGGGCTCACCGCCCCCGCCGCGTGGGCACCCCCCGCCGGCGTCCGGGAACCGGTGGTGCATCCTTTTCTA
>JAJRDF010000202.1 GCA_028678555.1 Methanomicrobiales archaeon | reverse complement strand
CCGCTGTCCCACGGCACCAGTCGCACCGAGCACTCCGACCTTGATCATGGCTGAAGCATGTTAGCGTTTCGCAGGTATTAAAGCGTATGTCTTGGGGATCAGGAGAGTTCCAGCGCCCCTGGCAGGCATTCATCGATGCAGGCTCCGCAATCCACGCAGGCACCCTCGTCCACCACCACCTCATCCTCGACGATACGGATGGCATCAACGGGACATGCCGCAAGGCATTGCGGACCCTGGTAGATCACAAGGGTGCCGTCTGCCTGCGGGATCACCACATCGGCCCATGACACTGTCTCTTTCCGCGGGTCGATGGTGATTTTTTTAAAACACTTCAGACAGGCGGTTCTGTCAACCCTGATGGGCATGGAGAAGGGTTCTCTCAGGGGATATATGAAATAAATGGGGGAAATGGGCGCACACCGGGGGAGTTCCGGATTCTCCGCCGGTCTCGGAAAACCCCCTCGATGCACCATTGCAGGGAACCCGGCAGGGTCCCGGGGCTTCGCGGGGGAATGAGGGCGAAAGGATACGCGGGATGCTTCCCGATGGCGGGAAAAGACGGGAAAAAATGGGAGATTATTTCTCTTCGACTGCGATGGCTCCGGAGGGGCAGGCTTCCTGGCAGAGCTTGCATTCCTCGCATTTCGAATTGTCCACCACGGCTATCTGCCGGGAGATTCCGGCATCACTTCAGGTTCAGGATATCGGCCATCGCGTAGAGACCGGGCTTCCGGCCCGGCACCCACCGGATCGCCCGGAGGGCACCCATGGCAAAGACCGAGCGGTCGTAGGCCCGGTGGGAGAGC
This sequence comes from Methanomicrobiales archaeon, assembly GCA_028678555.1. Classification (GTDB taxonomy): domain Archaea; phylum Halobacteriota; class Methanomicrobia; order Methanomicrobiales; family JACTUA01; genus JAJRCY01. The sequence continues at coordinate 1,861 of JAJRDF010000202.1, read as the reverse complement.
TCAATGGACTCAAAGTTCCCGGTGAAGAGCACCGAGTGTTCGCCGACAATATCCCCGCCCCGGATCACGTGGACCCCGATCTCCTTTCCCCGCTCCATCATCCCTTCCCGTCCGTAGAGCTTGGGCCGGGATCCCACTTCGGCGTCCAGGATCTCGAGGATCGTCTTGGCCGTGCCGCTGGGGGCATCCTTTTTGTTCCGGTGGTGGGCTTCCATCACCTCGATGTCGTAGTCACCCAGTTTCCTCGCCGCCTCCCGGACCAGAAACCAGAAGATGTTCACTCCCACCGAGAAGTTGCTGGAGAGGACCATCGCCACCTTGCCATCGATGGCCCGCTTCATCTCCTCTTTCTGTGCTGCGGAGAACCCCGTGGTCCCCACCACCGGTGCCACCCCGTGGCGTGCTGCGGCCTTCACGTTCTCCACTGCCGCTGTTGGTGCGGTGAAGTCCACGAGCACGTCCGGCTTCATGGAGGAGAGGAGTGTGTCGATCCTGGCCGTGGCAAAGACGGGGGCCCCGTGGAGGTTCCCCTCCTTCAGGTCCACGCCGCCGGCGAACTCCATGTCGTGGGCCTCATGGATCAGCCGGGCCACGGTGCCGCCCATCCGGCCCATGGCCCCGCAGACAACGACCTTAATCATACCGCTTCAGCACCGCTGCCAGATCGGCGGTCTTCTTCTCGTCCAGGTTGTCCAGGGGGAGCCGGACGGGACCCGCGGCCATCTTCCTCAGCTCCACGGCCTTCTTCACCGGGATGGGGTTCGTGTCGATGAAGAGCGCCTTGAAGAGCGGGGAGAGCTCGAAGTGCAGGTTCCGGGCCGTGGCCAGATCCCCTTTCATGAACGCCTCGTGCATCATGGCCATCCGCTTCGGTTCCACGTTGGCGGCCACAGAGATGACCCCCTTCCCCCCCAGCGCCAGGATGGGGAGGGTCATCTCGTCATCGCCGGAGATGACGTTGAAGTCCTGGTCCCGGGTGCCCATGATGATCCGGGAGATCTGGGTGATGTTGCCGCTGGCCTCCTTGATACCGACGATCATCGGGTGCTTCGCCAGCTCGATGACCAGGTCCGGTTCCAGGTTCTGGCCGGTCCGGCCCGGGACATTATACATGATCACCGGGATATCCAGGTCCGCGATCTTTGTGTAGTGCTTCACGAGCCCCGCCCGGTTGGGTTTGTTGTAGTAGGGGCTGATGACAAGGACTCCGTCGGCCCCCAAGTTCTTGGCTGCCTTCGTGAGGAGAAGGGCCTCGCTCGTGTTATTGGATCCCGTTCCTGCCAGCACGGGGATCTTCCCGTTCACTTCGTCCACCGTGACCTCCACCACCTTCTCGTGCTCGGTGTGGCTCATGGTGGCGGACTCGCCGGTCGAGCCGCAGGGGACAATGCCATGGATGCCCTGGGAGAGGAGCCAGCGAACATTTGCCCGCAATCCGTCCAGATCAAGCCTGGACGGGTCGTTCCTCGAAAAAGGAGTGACAATTGCGGGGAAGACACCTTCAAATACCCTGACCATGAAGGGTATTATGATCGCTTCCCCGTATTTATCTTTCTTGTAATGTAGCCGGCGATCCGGTTGCGTACGCCTTTGCTGTCGATGATCGTTCCTTCGGCAACGGCCTGCTGGTTCTGGGCAAATTCCCGGCTGAACCGCTCCGGGTGCCGGGCGAGGAGTTCATTGCCAATACTCTTGATATATGACGGTTTTATTCCCATTCCCACCGTTCCTTTCAGGTCTGTGCATCACTCATGCGCCGGGAGAGGTTAAAAGGGTTATGGCGGGGTGTGGATAGGAACTCGTTGCGATAATTTCAGGCACATGAGGTTCCGGGGATATGGTGCGGGAGGGGGCTCTGCCC
>JAJRDF010000007.1 GCA_028678555.1 Methanomicrobiales archaeon | reverse complement strand
CGGGAACGCTCGTTCATAGTGGGATGGATCTTGGCCTTCGCCGCTTCGAAATGCTTCCCGGTCACTGCCGGTGCACCCTCCCGCATGGCCAGCATCCCGGCCTCGCGGCAGAGGGCCTCCAGGTCGGATCCGACGTAGCCGGGGGTCCCCCGGGCCAGGGAGGCGATCAGGGCATCCCGGGCCGGGTCCACCACCGCCAGGTGCCGGACCGAGAGGAACTCCAGGACTCTTTTCCGGGAGAGAGTTTTCCCCTCTTCCTGGCGGGCAAGTCCTTTCGCTGCGGCCAGGATCTCGTCCGGCGCCACGGTCCGGTCCTTCCCCAGCTTCTCGGCCAGATTCTCCAGGGCCGGGTCGGTGAGGGGCTGGAGGGCGGAGATGACAGGTTCCAGTGAGGATCCCTCCACCGGCATGGACCGGGTGTGGATGGAGAGGATCCGGGCACGGTCCCCTTCCGACGGTTCACCGATATACACCAGCCGGTCGAACCGGCCGGGGCGGAGGAGCGCCGGGTCCACGATGTCCGGCCGGTTGGTGGCCCCCATGACCACGACCCCGCGAAGCTCTAAGAGACCGTCGATCTCGGTGAGGATCTGGTTCAGCACGCTCTCCAGCACGTGGGAACCCACGTCGGAACCCCTGGAGGGGGCCAGCGCGTCCAGCTCGTCGAAGAAGATGATGGCCGGGGCCACCTGCCGGGCCTTCTTGAAGACCTCCCGCACCGCCCGCTCCGACTCCCCTACCCACTTGGAGAGGAGCTGGGGGCCACGGACCGGGATGAAGTTGGCCCCGCTCTCGGTCGCCACCGCCTGGGCGATCAGCGTCTTCCCCGTCCCCGGCGGGCCGTAGAGAAGCACCCCTTTCGGGGGCTCGATCCCCAGGCTCTCGAACCGGTCCCGCCTGGTGAGGGGATACTCCACCGCCTCACGGACCTCTTCCTTCTCTGCATCCAGGCCGCCCACATCCTCCCATCCCACGTGGGGCACCTCCAGGAGTACCTCCCGCATGGCGGAGGGGCCCACGTCCCTGAGGGCGTCCCGGAAATCAGCTGCAAAGACCTGCATCGTGTCCAGCACGTCCTGCGGGATTTCGTCGGCGTCCAGGTCGATGTTTGGGAGGTAGCGCCGGAGCGCCCGGATGGCCCCTTCCCGGGCCAGGGCGGCCAGGTCCGCCCCCACGAACCCGTGGGTCTGGTGGGAGAGCCGGACCAGGTCCACGTCGCCCGCGAGCGGCATGCCCCGTGTGTGGATCTTCAGGATCTCAGCCCGATCCACCTCGTTCGGGACCCCGATCTCGATCTCCCGGTCGAACCGGCCGGGCCGGCGGAGCGCCGGGTCGATGGCGTCCACCCGGTTGGTGGCCCCGATCACGACGACCTGGCCCCGCTCCTCGAGACCGTCCATCATCGTCAGGAGCTGGGCGACGACGCGCCGCTCCACCTCGCCGGTCACGTCCTCCCGGCGGGGGGCGATGGAGTCCAGCTCGTCGATGAAGATGATGGAAGGGGCGTTCTGCCGGGCCTCCTCAAAGACTTCCCGCAGGCGCTGTTCGGATTCTCCGTAGTACTTGGAGATCACCTCGGGGCCGGCGATGGAGATAAAGTGGGCACCGCTCTCGCTGGCCACCGCCTTTGCGATCAGGGTCTTCCCGGTGCCCGGCGGGCCGTAGAGGAGCACCCCCTTCGGGGGGTCGATCCCCAGCTTCCGGAAGAGCTCCGGGTGGCGCATGGGGAGCTCGATGGTCTCCCGGACCCGCTGGAGCTCGTCCTTCAGGCCGCCGATGTCCTCGTAGCTGATCCGCTTCAGCCCCTCGAAACCGGCCGCCGGCTTGTCTGAGAACTCCACCTGCGTGTTCCGGGTGATGATCACCGCCCCCTCCGGCTCCACCACCACCGCCTTGAAGGCGACCAGCTGCGGCTGCATGAAGGGGAGCCCGGCCTGGATGGGCACCGAGTCGTTCTTCACCACAGGGAAATCGATGAGCCGGGTCGCGGCCCCCTGGTAGTTGATGGGGATCTGCCGGGGCATATCCTCGGGCGGGGCCAGGACGACCCGTTTCGCCTCGATTTCATCCTCCACCGGCTGGATCCGGACCCGGTCCCCGATGGAGGCACCGGCGTTCGCCCGGGTGAAGTTATCCACCCGCATCTTCCCCTGGTGCCAGTCCGAGAGCAGGGAGCGCCAGACCTTGGCCACGGTCCGGCGCTTCCCCTCCAGAAAGACGATGTTTCCCGGGGAGAGCCGGAGCTGGAGCATCGTGTCGGGATCCAGCCTGACTTTCCCGGCCCCCTGGTCCTCGGGATAGGCGGAATCGACCTTCAGGTAGATCTCAGGCATTACCTTAATGGTCTCTGATGAGGGGACTTATAGGTACTGGTGACGGATGCGCATCCTCCTCTTCGATCCCTTCCACGGGGCTGCCGGTGACATGGTGACCGGCGCCCTCCTTGACCTCCTTCCGGACCGGTCCCCCGTGATCCGGGCCATGGCCTCGGTGGTGGGGGAGCCGGAGGTCTCGGAGGTGGACCGGGCCGGCATCCGGGCAGTACAGGTCCGGACCCGGGCGGGAAAGGTCCACCGGACCCTGGAGGAGGTGGAATCCCGGGTCATGGAGGCGGATGCCCCGGAATCGTCAAGGGGGATGGCGGTCCGGGTCTTCCGCCGGATCCACGATGCCGAGAGCCGGGTGCACGGCACCATCACCCACTTCCACGAGGTGGGGGCCGATGACGCCATCGCTGACGTGGTGGGAGCCTGCACCGCCCTCCGGCTGCTGGCCCCGGAAGGAGTGGTGGTGAAGCCCGTTTCTCTCGGGAGCGGCATGATCCGGGGTTCCCACGGCACCCTCCCGGTTCCGGCTCCTGCCACTGCAGCCATCCTGGCTGCATCCCCGCTCCTCGCAGTCACCGGCGAGGGGGAGGGGGAGCTCTGCACCCCCACGGGGGCAGCGCTCCTCGCCGAGTTCGCGACGCTCTCCCCTCTCTGGGATGCACCTGCCCGGATCCTGGCCACCGGCCACGGTGCCGGCAGCCGGGACCCGGAGGGGACCCCCAACGTGCTCCGGGCAATGCTGCTGGACGCGGTGGGGGAACCTGACGGGGACCGGGTGGACGTACTGGAAACGAACGTGGACGATGCGACCGGGGAGGTGGTGGCCCATGCCATCGGTCTCCTCATGGAGGCGGGTGCCAGGGATGCGAGCGCCATCCCTGCCATCATGAAGAAGGGGAGGCCCGGCCACCTGATCCGGGTGGTGGCTGCCCCGGAGGACAGCCCCCGCCTGGCCGCCCTGATGGCCGAGGAGCTGGGCACGCTGGGGGTCCGGTGCACCCCCATGGTCCACCGGTTCGTGGCGGAACGGACCACCGCCGGGGTGGAGGTAACCCTCCGGGGAACCCGGTACACCGCCTCCGTGAAGTGCGGCAGGAGCGGCGGGAAGGTCATCTCGGTGAAGCCCGAGTTCGGCCAGGTGCAGGCCATCGCGAGGGAGAGCGGTCTTCCCGCCCGGCTGGTAGCCCGGGCCGTCGAGGAGGCCGCCTGGAAACAGATCGGAGGGGAAAGCCCATGAAGGACGAACGGGTCTCCACCGGGATCCCGGAGATGGATGTGCTCCTGGGAGGTGGCCTGGAGCGGAAGGTGATCTCCCAGTTCTACGGCGACCCCGGCTGCGGCAAGTCCACCCTCTGCCAGATCGCCGCGGTGGCGGTCCTGCGAACCGGATGTTCCGTTGTGTACTTTGACCCGGAGGGTTTCTCGGTGGAGCGGTTCCGGCAGGTGGCCGGGAGCGATGCAGAGCCGCTGGCCGAGCGGCTCTTTCTCTACGAACCCCTGGACTTTGACCAGCAGGGGCTGCTCCTCGCCGAGTCGGAGAAGGTGCTGAAACGGGGGAAGGTGGGTCTCTTTGTGGTGGATACGGCCACCGTCCTGTACCGGGCCGAGCTCTCCAGCGGGAAGGAGGCCCAGCGGAAGCTGGCCCGGCAGGTGATCCTTCTCCTGGGGCTCTCCCGCCGGTACGATCTCCCGGTCCTCATCACGAACCAGGTGTACATGGACGTGGTCCGGAACGTTTCTGCGCCCCTGGGGGGGACGATCCTCTCCCACCTCTCCAAGGCCATTGTCCGGATCGAGGTCCACGAGGGATACCGGCGGGCGGTGCTGGAGAAACACCGGTCACTGCCTGCGGGGGGCTCCTTCGACTTCGAGATTACCGGGGACGGGATCAGAGGGGTATCGCGCCCGTGAAGACGGTCCGGGCCGGACCCTCGATCTCGTTCACATCGCCCAGCCTCACCGAGACAGGACCGCCCCAGGTCTCCACCTGCACCGTGTCCCCCACCATCCCCAGCTTCCGTGCCACCGCGGCGGAGGCCATGGCGCCGGTCCCGCAGGAGAGCGTCTCCTCCTCCACCCCCCGCTCGTAGGTCCGGATCCGGAGGGTGTTCTCCCCTGCTTTCTCCACGAAGTTCACGTTGGCGCCGTTCACAAACGAGGCATGGTTCCGGACGATGGGGCCGACCTCTTCCATGTCCACGATTCCGATCTCGTCCACGATGATCACGGCGTGGGGAACCCCCGTGTTCACGGCATAGACGGTGTTCCCTGCGATCTCTTCCTTGTACTCCCCCTCGCCGGTGGCCGGGATGTCACTCCGGGCGAACTTCGGGGCCGGCATCCCGATGGTGGCCAGGAACTCCCCCTCGCCATCGTACCGCATCTTCACCCTGATGATCCCTGCCAGGGTCTCGACAGTGCACTCATCCTTCACGTAGTCCCGGTCCCGTGCATACTTGGCCAGGCACCGGATCCCGTTCCCGCACATCTCTGCCTCGGACTCGTCCGGCTGGAAGAGGCGCATCTTCAGGTTGGCCTTGTCCGACTTCGAGAGGAACAGGATGCCGTCCGCGCCGACACCGAAGCGGCGATCGCAGTACAGGACTGCGAACTGCCGCCGCATCTCGTCCGGGACCACTGCCCCCTCCGTCTCGTCGATCAGCACAAAGTCATTGCCGTTTCCCTGCAGCTTGGTGAAATAGATGCACCCTGCCCCCCCGCTCTCCCCTGTCTCCTCAGCCATGTACCACACCCCACTTCGCGAGCGCCCGCGCCAGCTCTGCGTGATCCTTTGCGTACTCTTCCAGCGTCAATCCTTCCATCCAGGCATCCACCGCCTGGCGCATTGCCCGGGCCCCCGCCTCGGTCCCGTCAGGATGGCCGTGGATGCCCCCGCCTGCCTGGAGGATAAGGTCGTTCCCCAGCACCTCCAGCTCCCGGTGCACGTTCCCCGGCTGCAGCCCTCCGCTGGAGACCGGGAAGACGCGTTTCAACCCCCCGCAGGGGCCGGTCAGGACCCGGTTGTCCCCCACCACCTCTTCCCGGTCATGGCTCATCTTGCCGCTCACGGTACCGGTGTGGAGCTGGTCCCCGCCCAGCCACCGGACAAGGCGGGCGAAGGGGCGCATGGCGATCCCGTGGACCGGGCTCCGGGTCATCGCCGCGTGCATGGTCCGGTGGACATGGATGGGGACCGTGATACGGGGGGATTCGGAGAGGGCCTGCAGTGCGGTGAAGCCGGCGGTGATCACGTCGATCATCACCATGTTGGCCCCCAGGTCCACGGCCTCTCTCGCCAGGTCCACGATCCGGTCGGCACGGGTGGTGATATTCACCGCGTAGAGGACCGTCCGCCCGGTCTCCTCCTTCACCCCCTCCAGCCCTCTCATGACGCGGGGCAGCCGCTCCCTCAGGGGGCAGAAGGCCTGGTCCGTCAGGGTCTCGTCGTCCTTGATCAGGTCCACCCCGCCCATGGCAGCCCGGGTGGCCACGGCCGCCGTGTCCTCCGGGTTCAGGCCCACCTTGGGCTTGATGATGGTGCCGACGTGGGGCCGGTCCCGCGTGCCGATGATCTTCCGGACTCCCCGGATCCCGAACCTGGGCCCATGGAAGGGAATGAGGGATTCGGGGAACTCGGCGTCCAGGAGCCGCACCGATGCGAGCCGTTTCAGGCCGAAGAGGTTCCCGGCCACCACCGAGAGGTACTGGGGCACGTTCCCGGGCTCGAAGATCTCGGCCGGGTACCGGATCCGGGTGACAAAGCCGGTCCCCTGCGGGGCGAGATCCAGCACCTCCCCGTCCAGGCGGCGCACGTATTCCATCCGGGTGCTGATCCCGGTCCAGGTCCCGGTGGTCTCCTCCTCCACGATCCAGCGGGCGGCCTCCTCGGGAGCGGTCCCTTTCTCGGGCACGAAGAAATAGGTGGCGATGACGTCGGTCATGCAGTTCTCACACCTGATCTCGGTGGTCGATCTGAAATGTCTTGTGGAATTCCCCGAGGGACCAGCCCAGATGGTCCCGGATGATCAGGTAGGCGAGGGCAGGTGGGATCGCCCCCTCCTCGGTGACGATCAGGTCCACGTAGGCCGCGGGGGTCACATCAAAGACCGGGTTGTGCACCCGGACTCCGGGAAGCCGGGCGGCCTCGGCCGGGGCGAGGACCTCGGCCGGGTCCCGCTCCTCGATCTCGATCAGCTCACCGAGAATCGTCCGGGGCGCGAACTTGTAGGTCTCGGCGGCCACGATGAAGGTGGTCCGGGCCTCGTGGGCGGCCAGCGCCACCTGCGAGGTCCCGATCTTGTTCACCACCGCACCGTTCACCGTGACGGCATCCGCGCCCACGATGACCCGGTCGATTCCGTTCATGTAGTGCCGTACTGCCGAGTCCACGATGTAGTGGGTCGGGATGCCGGCATCCGAGAGGACCCGGAGGGTGAGGAGACCCTGGTTCCCGGGCCGGACCTCGGTGGCAAAGACCTCGATCTCCCGGCCCTCCCGGTGGGCGGTGAGGATGCAGGCCAGCGCCGCCTCGGAGTTGCAGTGGGTGAGGACCGTGTCCCCGTCCCGGATGTGGTGGGCCCCGATCTCCCCGATCCGGTGCACCGCCTCCGCCGAGGAGCGGAGGAACGCCTCTCCCCGCTCCTTCACCCTCTCCCTCGCCTCGGTCACGGTGCCCGCATCCTCCATGGCAGCCATCACCAGGTGGACGGCATTGGGCAGGGAGACGGCCGTGGGCCGGGTGGCGACGAGCTCTGCGGCAGCCTCTTCCATCCCTTTCCGGAAGGACGGGAGGTCACGGGCGGTGAGGATTCCTGCCTGTGACACCAGCGCCTCCACGGCGGCACGGGCGATCCGCCCGGCCCCACGGATCTCCATCCTTTTTATTTTCTCCGCAGTCTCAGTTACGTGCATGGGCACCCTCCTCTCTAGAGGGTGTACGCGGGAGGGATAAAGGGTTGCGGAGGGGATGCACATGAGGCTGGCCGTGGTCTTTGACAGTGCCGGCACCCTTCTGCGCACCTACCGGGTGGTGAAGGACATCACCCACGGGAAGATCCACCTGGACGTGGAGACCACCGCCCTCACCGCCGCCTCCCCGGAACGGGCCCTTCTCGTCCTCCATGTCTCCTCCCGGGAGATCATCAGCCAGCCCCCGGAGATCCTCCTCTCCTCGTACCTGACCGGGCGGAAGATCGGCTTCGGCGTGGCCTGCGCCCGGTCGGTCTTCCCCCTTGACCGGGCATCCGATATCCTGTACCATGACACCCGGGCAACAATGGGAGACCTGCAGGAGTGCATCCGGGAGGTCTGGCGGCACTGCAGGGAGGAGGCGCTCCTCGTCATGGACAGCGGCGTCATCCTGCACCTGGGGGCGAAGGCCATCGAGTTCACGGTCACGTCGGGTGGGAGACCCTTTGACGGGGCACAGGAAACGATCACCGCCCTGCACCGGCTGGGCATCGCCACGTACATCGCGTCAGGGGACCGGGTGGCAAAGCTCGAGAAGATCGCAGAGCACCTGGGGATCCCGCTGGACCGGGTGCACGGGGTCGCCACCCCTTCCATCAAGGCCCAGATCGTCTCGGATCTGAAGGAGGAGTACGACGCGGTGGCCATGGTGGGGGACGGGATCAATGACCTCACCGCCCTCCAGCGGGCGGATGTGGCGATCCTTTCCCTCCAGCAGCCGGGCGGGAAGCCGGCGACACTCTACGCGGAAGCAGACTATGTGGTGGAGAAGGTGGCGGATGTGGTGCCCATCCTGGAACGGATTGCCCGGCGGTGAGGGCCGCTCCATCGAATATAAAGCATAATATGGGACAAGTGTAACATTAGTGGTTGAGAGGTTGAGGATGGTCCCCTTGATTACAGTCGACCGGCTGGGCATGAGTTTTGACGGGACGCTCGCCCTGAGAGACATCAGTTTTCAGATCGGGGAAGGGGAGATCGTGGGCATCATCGGGAGGAGCGGAGCAGGCAAGACCGTGCTCATGCACCTGATCCGGGGTGTTGACCAGCCTCCCACCAGCGGGAAGGTCATCTACCACGTGGCGGTCTGCGACACCTGCGACAATATCGAGATGCCCAGCTTCGCAGGCAAGCCCTGCCGCCTCTGCGGGGGAACCCTGCAGCTGCAGAACGTGGACCTCTGGGACGAGAAGAACGAGGAACTGAAGCGCCGGATCATGCACCGGACCGCCATCATGTTCCAGCGCACCTTTGCCCTGTACGGCAACGACCGGGTCATCGAGAATGTGCTCCGGGCCCTGGACGACATCGATTATCCCGAGGAGAAGTCGATCAACCGGGCGGCGGATCTCCTGGACCAGGTCCGCCTCTCCCACCGGATGATGCACATCGCCCGGGACCTCTCCGGGGGGGAGAAGCAGCGGGTCGTCCTGGCCCGGCAGCTGGCCAAGGAGCCGTTCCTCCTCTTCGCCGATGAGCCTACGGGGACGCTGGATCCCGAGACCGGCCGCCTGGTCCACGACATGCTGAAGGAGGCAGCGGCGCGGGAGAAGATGGGGATGGTGGTCACCTCCCACTTCTCCACGGTCATCCAGGACGTGGCGTCCCGGGCGATCCTCCTCTCGGAGGGGCAGATCGTGGAGATCGGCACCCCGAAGAAGGTCATCGGCCGGTTCATGGCCGACCTGCGGGACAACGAGAAGTTCACCGCGGCCCAGATCGGCCAGAAGCTCCTGGTGGCCCGGGACGTGATCAAGCGCTACCTTTCCGTGGACCGGGGGATGGTGCGGGCGGTGAACGGGGTCACCTTCGACGTGGGGGAGAAGGAGATCTTCGGGGTTATCGGGAAATCCGGCGCCGGAAAGACCACCCTCTCCCGAATCATCGCAGGGATCATCGAGCCGACGAGCGGCGAGATGAACATCCGGATCGGCGATGACTGGGTGGACATGACGAAGCCAGGGATCGAAGAGCGGGGCCGGGCCAAGGGCTACATCGGCCTCCTCCACCAGGAGTACGACCTGTATCCCCACCGGACCGTGCTGGACAACCTGACGGATGCCATCGGTCTCGAGTTCCCCAAGGAACTTGCGGTGAGAAAAGCGGTGATCACCCTGAAGATGGCGGGGTTCACCGAGGAGAAGTCCCGGGAAGTGCTGGACCGGTACCCGGCCCAGCTCTCGGAGGGTGAGCGGCACCGGGTAGCGCTGGCCCAGGTGCTGATCCGGGAGCCCCGGATCGTGATCCTGGACGAGCCCACGGGCACCATGGACCCCATCACCAAGATCGACGTGAAACACTCGATCCTCCACTCGCGGGAGGACATGGAGATGACCTTCATCGTGGTCTCCCACGACATGGACTTCGTGAAAGACATCTGCGACCGGCTGGCGCTCATGCGGGGCGGGAAGATCGTGGAGATGGGACCCACAAAGGATGTCCTCTCGGGGCTCACCGAAGAGGAACGGGACATCATGTCAGTCCCGGAACCCGCGGTGTCAGAACCGGGCGTCGCCGAGTCCATTCCCGGCCCCGGGGAGCTCGGACCGGCACCCGGGGAGTGAGCGGCCGGATGGAGATCCTCCTCGACGGGAGGAGGCGCCAGGTCCCGCCCGGCACCCGCCTCTCCGATGTCCTGGATGGACGCGATTCTTTCTGCACTGTTGCCGTCGTGAGACCCGCTGCGGCACAGGCCACCCAGACCCGCACCTTTCTGGCCGCCACCACCCGGGGCGAGGTTGTCATCGAACTGGCCGGAACTCCAGGCATCGGCCTGGATCCAGCCGCGCTCTCCGCCCCCATCCCGCTCCACTGGGCGGACCGGTACGCCGCCGCGTTCGGGCCGTTCGCACTGGAGTTCACTCCCTCCCGGACTCCCCTCCCGTACGAGCGAGGTGATGTGCTGGTGGGGTGCGGCGGCTATGATCCCCACCGCTCGTACCTGACCTTCTCCCGGCTCCGGCATCTGGCGGACCACGGGGCGCCGGCGGGAGGCGGTATCATCGGCCGGGTCGTCTCCGGCGGGGGCGTTCTGGACCGGTGGGGACCGGGGGACAGGATCGAGCGGATCGAGCGTGTGATCTCCTGGGAGGACCGGACCACCGCGTTCACCACCACGGACACCTCCTTCGCCCTGGAGGAGGGGATGCAGGTGGTGACCCGCGTGGATGCGGTGGCCCAGGGGTACACTCCTGAGAAGATCGATACGTCTGTCGCTGCCACCGTGGAGCACCTGCTGATGGTGGTGGAGCGGGGACACTTCAGCGGGGTCAGGGTCCGTGTACATCTACCGGACCGACCTCCCCGGGAACCCGGAACACTCGGTGGCCGGCCAGGTGGTGCACGGGATCGAGCTCGTCAAGCTGGCCCGGGAAGGGGAGACTCTCTGCATCGCGGTCACCCCGCCCCGGATGGACCTGATCGGCATGACGGCCGGGGACGCGATGAAGGTCGCGGCCGGACGGGGTGTCGCGGCGGTCCTGGATGATCCGAAGGACCCTGCCCGGTTCGTGGTGGACCAGGATCCCGGAACCACCCTGGAGATGCTCGCGAACAAGACCGTCTCCCTCGCCACCGCGCCGGAGGGGAAGGTGATCGGGATCCGGCTGGACGACAACCTGGCACCGGCCTCCTGCGCCCTCTTCCGGCAGGTGACGGGCCTCGCACGGCACCCGCTGGGGAAGATGCCGCTCTTCTTCCGGTTCGAGAACGTCCTCCTCTTCCGCCCGCCCCTCCGTCAGGGGATGAAGATCCTGCCCGAGAACACCCCCGGGGAGGAGGTGCCGGCATTTTCCCTGGGGATGACCAACGACTCCCGGAAGGGGACCGGTACCGTGGGTGTCAGGTCCGCGCCCAACCGTGAGTTCGGGCCCACGGCGGAGCCCTTCGAGGGCACAAACCTGATCGGCGTGGTGGTGGACACCGGCAAGCTGAACGCACTGAAAGAAAAGGAGATGATCTACGTGAGAGAGGTGATCCCGTGAAGGAGTACCAGCCCCGGTACCGGGGAACGCATACCGTCTATGTCTTTGTGGAATCCCCGGAGGTCACCCCCCAGGACCTCTCCCTGCGGGCATACGAAGCGGCCCCGGATCTGATGATCAAGGAGACCTGCTTCGGCCTGCAGATCACGGGCGAACCGGCCCGGGTGGCGGCGGTCGTGAAAACCCTCCGGGCACTGGATCCGGCCCACATCTTTGTGAAGGACCGGGGCTTCCCGCCCGGCGACGTCCGCCGCTGCCGGGCCAACCTGGGCGGGGCCCGGCCGGGGTTCTTCGGGCACGAGTTTGAGCTCTCCCTGATCCGGTTCATCTCCCACGGCCTCGAGGCCCTCCCGCACCGTGAGGGCGGGGAGTCCGCGCTGGATGCGCTGGAACGGCGGAAGAAGAAACCGCTGGATCCCGATCGCCTGAAGGCGCTCTTCGAGGCGGAGGAACCTTCCCATGGCTAAAGTCTTCATCTATCCGACCACGAGCCTGATCCTCTCGGATCTCGTGTCCAGGTTCGGCCACGAGCCGCTGGGCTCCGCGCTGGGTATCCGGGAGCGGATCCAGACAGCGGGGTTCGACTCGCCGCCCCTGCAGGTGACCCCCGAGGAGCCGAAGAAGGGCCTCCGGTGGGCGGCGGTGGAGGTGCCTTCGGGCGTCCGGGGCAGGATGGCCTTCATCGGGCCCCAGATCGAGGAGGCGGAGGCCGCCATCATCATCAACGACGCGGACCTGGCCTTTGGTTGCATGGGATGCGCACGGACCAACGAGCTGGTCATGTTCCTGCTCCGTCACCGCAGGATCCCGGTGCTGGACCTGACCTACCCGAAGTCAGAGGAGGAGGGGGAGATCTTTGTCGCGGCCATCCGGGAGTTCCTGGAGAAGCTCCCGAAGGGGGGGAAGGCCGAATGACCGAGAAGGTGCGCATCGCGGAGCTGGCCTGCGGGCCGGAGTACAGCGGGGTGCAGAAGGAGATCAACGACGCGGCCGCCGCGGTGGGGGCCGAGATCTTCTTCCCGGACATCTCGCTCAAGGACGTGAAGCGGGATCTCACCCTCTTCGGCCTGGACGTCCGCTCCCCGGATCTCAAGCTGGCCATCGCCCGGGCCAAGGAGCTGGTGGAGGGGAGGATCGAGGCGGACGCGGTCTTCATCGCCACCTGCTTCCGGTGCGCCGAGGCCGCTATCGTCCGGAACGAGCTCCGCCGCTACATCGTGGAGAACTCCCCGCTCCCCGTGGTCTCCTACTCCTTCACCGAGCGGACCACGTCGGGGACGCTCCTGACCCGGATGGAGGCCCTCACCACCATCGCCCGCCGGCGGGCGCTCCTCGCCCGGGAAGTGCAGGAGGGGACCACCCTGGGTCTGGACTCGGGATCGGCCACGACGAAGGCCATCGTGATGCGGGATAACCGGATCATCGGAAAAGGGTGGCTCCCCACCACCGAGGTCCTGAAGTCCGCCGACGAGGCTATCGCCCTCGCCCTGGCCGAGGCCGGAGTGAAACGGGAGGAGATCCAGGCCGTGGGGACCACAGGCTACGGCCGGTACCTGGTGGGAGAGCACATCCACGCGGACCTGATCCAGGAGGAGCTGACCGTCAACTCCAAGGGTGCCGTGTACCTGGCAGACCACCAGCACGGCCCCTGCACGGTCATCGACATCGGCGGGATGGACAACAAGGCCATCACCGTCCATGACGGCATTCCCGGGACCTTCACGATGGGCGGGATCTGTGCCGGCGCCAGCGGCCGGTTCCTGGAGATGACCGCAAAGCGGCTGGGGGTGGAGATCACCGAGCTCGGGCCCCTCGCCATGAAGGGCCTCGCCACCCGGGTGCCCATGAACTCCTACTGCATCGTCTTTGGTACCCAGAGTCTCGTGAACGCGCTCGCCGCGGGATCCTCCCGTGAGGACGTGGCTGCGGCCGCCTGCCACTCGGTGGCCGAGCAGGTCTTCGAGCAGCAGCTGCAGGAGGTGGATATCAAGGAGCCGGTGATCATGGTGGGCGGCACCTCGCTGATCTCCGGTCTTGTCCATGCCATGGGGACGCTCCTGAAAACAGAGATCCTGGTGCCCCCCCACTCCCAGCACATCGGTGCCGTCGGCTCCGCGCTGCTCGCCTCCGGATTCATCCGGGAGAAGCGATGAGCGGTCTCGAGTACTTCGTGGTGGAGAGCCCTGAGCCGACGGGCAAGGCATACTACGAGCGGATCGCAGGGGATGTGCTCCAGGACCTGAACCTCCTGCAGGTGGTTGAGAAGCTGCATATCCTGGTGGACCCGAAGGTCCCCATCTTCGTGGCTGTGGGAGTGACCCGGAAACTGCCCTCGCAGGTCCGGGTCAGGGACTTTGCCGCGGTCGTTCCCCTGGAGTCCCGGATTACCCTCTCCATCGGCGACGAGACGTATCTCGCCCCTCTTCTCACCCTCCTCTGGGACCGGTACGGGAAGGCCCAGGTGGACCAGCCGGACCGGTTCACGGTGGTGATCACGGCTCCCGGTGTCACGGCCCAGGAGATCGAGGACCTGGTGGTTACGGACCCCACGGGGAGCCTGTACCGGGACCTGATGTACGCGCTCATCTGCATCCAGCCCGAGGGGTTCAAGGTCCGGAAGCAGAGCTACGGCGATGGCCGGTTCTTCTTCGTGGCCAGCGAAGATACACTCCCCGAGGACGTGGTCCAGACCCTTGTCGCCGAGAAGTTCCGGCTGATGGGGGTGGAACCGTGATCTTCGAACCCGTCACCTACAAGGGCGGGGTGTACCGGTACGAGGAGATCGTGGAACTGATCGAGGACCTGGGGGGCTACATCGTCCAGCTCCAGCAGATCGCCGGCGATATCATCATCCAGGCGCTGGTGCCCCGGGCTGACATCGAGATGATGCGGCAGATCGCAAAGCCGCTGAACGGCACCGTCACCCTTTCGCCCCTGGTAGGCACCGAGATCGCCGTGGTCTCCCCGTCCCTGGAGATCCACCACCTGCCCCACGCCTCCTGCGACGTGGCCGAGTACCTGCGCCGGTTCGGGGCCAAGACCAACATGGTGGGCCTGGCGAGAGGGTTCGGGAAACGGATTGCACAGCTGAACGTGGAGGAGCGGGACGTCATCAACGAGCACGACTGCGCCATCTACGTGCTGGGCAACTTCCAGGAGTGCATCCACCACAAGTTCAATGCCCTGCGCCGGGGGATACAGGTCCCCATCATCCTCACCGGTGCCCCCTCAAAGGAGGATCTCCAGCGCTGCGTGGACCCGCAGGTGGAGGGCTACGTGGGGGGGATGGGCCGGATGGCCCACCGGGCCAAGCGCCCCGAGGAGCTGGAGAAGCTGGAGGAGATGGCGGCCGAGGTCTCCCGGGTGCTGGAGGTGCGGCGGACCGAGATCGCAAAGGACCCCATTTCGGTGATGCCCCCACGGCTCATGCAGGTGATCCTGGAAAAACTCCCGGCGATCCACGAGGTGACCTCGCCCACCCCAGTCACCGTCCAGATGGCAGGGCTCCGGATCAAGCTCCCCTATGAAACGTATGCCCGGGACGTCCGGGACCTGGAGATCGAACACGGGATCCGTGTGCAGGACGTGGCGGACGTGCTCCCGTCCCGGATGCGGACCTATATTTGGGTGCGGGTGAAACCCTTCTCAGAGACCAACGTGATGGTCTGAAAGCCCTACCCCGCGGGGAGACCGCCCGTGATGGTGTGGGGCCTGACCGTGGGATGGCACGGGACCCACAGAAGGCCGGGAGGCAGAAGCCATGACCTTTGAAGAGACGCTGGAAACGATTGCACGGAAAGGCTCGAAGAGGACCGCACAGGACTGGATGAGGCAGATCGAGAAGGACAACGGCAGTGTCCCCTTCATCTTCCAGCGGATGTCCGAACACCCTGAGGTGCTCATCTCCCACCTGCTCTACAAGGGTGCAGTCACCGAGTCGTCGGCGCTGGACCAGAAGACGGTGGAGCTGATCTCGATGGCCGTGGGTGCCGCCCTGCAATGCAGCCACTGTGTGGACTACCACATGCAGGCGGCGACAACGAAGGGCGCCACCCGTGAGGAGATCCTGGAAGTAATCCTGATCGCCGGCCTCCTCGCCAACTCCGTGGTGCTGGCCGAGGCCTACCGGGTGATGGAGCACCGGCTCCCCGAATGCGGGGGCTCCTGCGACACGAACGGTGTCGAAGGGTTGAAGCGCTAGGGAGAATCCTCACAGGGAATTGAACCCCCATCTCATGGCCGCAGATCAACTCCCTTCCTTCGTGGTCCACGAGCACCATGCCCGGACACGCCACTTCGACCTGCGGCTGGAGCACGGCGGAGTGCTGGCCAGCTGGGCGGTGCCGAAGGGGGTGCCGGAGGAAGCCGGCACCCGTCACCTGGCGGTCCGGGTGGACGACCACCCCCTGGAGTACCGGGACTTCGAGGGAACCATCCCCAAAGGAGAGTACGGTGCCGGCGAGGTGACGATCTGGGACCATGGCACGTATGAGACCCTGAAGTGGGAGGAGAATCGCATCGAAGTGATCTTCCACGGGGAGCGGCTGAAGGGAAAATACGTCCTGGTCCCCTTCAAAAAGGCCGGGGAGAAGCAGTGGCTGGTACTGAAGGCAAAGGAGGGGTGAATGGCCGAAGAGCACCGGACCGGCTGCCTGGTCTGCGGGAAGGAGCTCCGGTACCTCGCTTCCCCACAGGAGATCGCCTGTTCATTCTGCGGTGGCGTCCACCGCACCGAGGCCGCATGTGTCGATGGCCACTATGTCTGCGACCGGTGCCACGGACTGCCCGCCATTGACGTGATTACCACCTTCTGCGAACGATCCGGGAGCCGGGATCCCGTTGCCATGGCCATGGCTCTTATGCACCACCCGGCGGTGAAGATGCACGGCCCCGAGCACCACTACCTGATCCCCGCGGTCCTCCTCACCGCCTGGTCCAACGCGAGGGGTGAACGGGATCTTCTCCCGGGGCGTCTCGAGAAGGCGCGGCAGCGATCGGAGTGGGTGAAGGGCGGGTTCTGCGGTCTCCTGGGCGACTGCGGGGCCGCGGTGGGCACCGGCATCTTTGTCTCCGTGGTGCTGGGGGCCACACCCGTCTCCGGCCCGGAATGGCGCCTGGCCAACCGGATGACCGCCCGGGCCCTCTCCGTCATCGCAGAGCACGGGGGGCCCCGGTGCTGCAAGCGGAACACGTTCCTGGCCCTCCAGGAGGCCGTGGCGTTTGCCCGCGAGGAACTGGGCACGGTGATGGAGAGTCCCGGGGAGATCCGGTGCACCTTTTCACCGCTGAACCGGGAGTGCAGGAAGGAGGAGTGCCCGTTCCACTCCTGAAGGGGATCATCCAGGCCCCGGCCATCACCCCGGCGGGAAAGGGGGGAGATGTGTCACCCGTCCCCCCACAGCTCTGATCTGGAATCGGGATGAAATCCCGGCTGCTGAACCTTATGCAGCGCTCTCAGCCTCACCTTCTGCCGCTGCGAGTGTGGGCCTGTTGGCAAGGATATCCCAGCCGGTGGAAGTCCGGTAGTACGACCACCTGATCTTCCCGTACGAGAAGGTCACCTCCTCAAGAACCCCATAAGGCGACCCGGCATCGGGATTCGTGAACTGTTTCACGCCCGTGATCTGGACATCCTCCAGGGTCACGAAGAACGCATTGGATGTACCGGTCGCACCCAGAGTAATGGTGACCTTCGGGTAGAGCTTCCCGGAGGGAACAGCCTGCATCAGGAGAGGCGTGGCCTTGTCAACCGGCTTGGTGAGCCGGAAGGCAAAGGTCGACCTTCCCCCGCCTCCGGGGGTAATCGTACTGCTGGCTACCTCTTGAACCATTCCGTAGATCGGGCACTTATCCAGATTCTCGCGCCCGATGCTGGTGCTGCATTTCTCCGTGATGGAGGGGAGGTAGAAGTACCCGATCTGGTTTGTTGCCGCGGCGACCGGAACCACCATGCCCATGGCCAGGATCACCAGGAGAAGGCATCCTGTCCTGAACTGTGTGCCTTTCTGCACCATGACATTCAGCTCCCTTTGAAAGGGTGCACGGCGTCTGGGATGCCGGCTGTTAATGGTTCTGCTACTTTCCAAACCGTGAGGGTATCGGCCGGCTGGGAAGGGAGATGGAGAGCCTTCCTGGAGATATCCCGATCCCGATACGACTGCCCTGCCTGCAGATCACGCCGTAATGACCACCGACGCCGCCTCGTCGAAGGGGTTGGTCCGCATGGCCAGGGAGAAGAGGTAAGGGTAGTGCTTCTTCATCCACTCCATGTAAGCCACCCATTCCTGGACCAGCAGGGCGTAGCCCCGTTCAAGGTCGCTCTTCAGGTGGGCCCGGTCGGCAGGCGGGAGATGGGTGAGGTCTCCGCGGTACAGCAGCTCGTCGGTCAGGTGGAAGAACGCCTGGAGAAGGTCGGTGAAGGTCTCGTGCTCGAAGAGGACCGGGTTCTCGAGAAGCGAGATGAAGAGGGATCGTTTCTCCCGGATGTAGGTACGCCAGGATTCCCAGTCCACCCGGTCTGCATCCACCCGGAACGGGTACCCGGACATTCGTTTCCGGAGCCGGGCAAACTCCTCGGGCGTCCATCGCGAAGTCACCACCAGCTCCTTCCGTATTTCACCGGCTGAGGGGTCCAGCCGCGCGATCCTGCCCAGGAGATCCGTTCCGGTTTCTGAGAAGAAGACCCCGATGAGCATGTGGATCTTCCGCAGGCGCTCCCTGCGTTCTGCCCGCTCCAGCATCATCTCGATGGAATTGGCAAAGACCCCGACAAAGGCACCCACGCCTGCCAGGATCAGGACCACGACCAGGATCCTCCCTGCCCTGGTGACGGGTGTAATATCGCCGTACCCGACGGTTCCGATCGTTACCACCACAAAATACAGGGCATCCAGGGGACCGAGCCCCTCCAGGAGCATCATGCCCGCGGAGCCCGCCAGGATGACGAGGATCAGGATCAGCAGGTAGATCCGGATCCTGGAGAATGGCGAGACCATCGCTCCTCAGGTTGCTGGCTCTTCATATAAAGCCGCGGACCCCGCTGCGGCTCCTGTGAAGGGTCTCTTCCGTCGCCTTCTTTCGGTCGACCCGATGTTGTGCGTACCAGTGGGACGCTCTCGGGGGCTCCGCTGCGCTCCGCCCCCGCCGCGTGGGCACCCCCCCGCCGGTGTTCATGGAACCGGTACTACTGACGGTCGCTCGAACCGGCCTGGCGGTATATCCTCACGGGGAGGGACCGGGAGGGGGCCTGCCCCCTCCCGCCGGATATCCGGTCATCCGATGTGGCGATGAGAGAAAAGCGAGTACGAGTGGAAAAGAGGATGTTCTGCAGCCGGGTCAGTCGTCCAGCCGCTTGAAGATCCCGATCTTCTCGATACTGATGTTGCATTCCGGGCACCGCCAGGACCGGGGCAGTTCCTCGAAGGGAACACCGGGGGGAATCCCGTTCTTCCTGTCGCCCTTTGCCGGGTCGTAGACATAGGCGCATTCAAGGCAAACCCACCGCGCCAGCTTCCTCGTCTGCTGCATGATCACTGATCCCTCTGGTATCCCACTCAGGTGGGCGCTCTTTCACATAAATGGTGCAGATGGGCGGGGGAGAAACCGGATGAAGCAGGAAAGTTTATCCTTCTGAGACAGGGATTGAGGCCTGAGAAGACATTCATGCATTCTGTTTCCCGGTATGGCGCATGGCTGCTCATCGTAACCCTGGTGGCCATGCCCGTCTCTGCGGGGAACGCTGTGGCCTCTGTAGACGATACGGCGAGGGAGACCGGAACTGTCCCTGCCCATTTCATGGCCGGTGCGGCGGATCCGGGGGTGTACCTGGTGAAGTTCACCGGTTCACCGGATACAAGCCGTGTGGATACTTATCTCCGGGAACAGGGGATCCTGCTGGAACGGGACTACCGGGAGGTCGGGGTGTACCGGATCCGCATTTCACCGAGGGCAGATGGCGAACGGGCCCTGGAGCAACTCCTGCGGCTCCCCGAAGTGGAGTACGTGGAGCCGGATTACCCCCTGAGGATCGCCCTTGAGCCGGGGGGTGGCATCCCCCTTCCGGCTGATGCCCTCTTCGGGAGCCAGTGGGCTCTCCACAACACAGGCCAGCTGGGCGGGATTCCGGACGCCGACATCGATGCCCCTGAAGCCTGGGAGCATGCCGCGGCCCTTTCCCCCGTCGTGGTGGCGGTCATTGATACCGGTATAGACCCCACGCATCCGGACCTGATCCACCGGTTGTGGACGAATCCCGATGAGATACCGGCCAACGGCAGGGATGATGACCACAACGGGTACGTCGATGATATGCACGGGATCAACACCATCACCGGCTCCGGGGACCCCCTGGATGACCATGGGCACGGGACCCACTGTGCCGGGATCATCGCCGCAGAGGGGAACAACGGCGTAGGGATCGCCGGTGTCGGCGAGGACGTGCGGATCATGGCCGTGAAGTTCCTGGATGATTCGGGATCCGGTTCGACGAGCGATGCCATCGAGGCCATCAACTACGCCGTGGCCGAGAAGAAGAAGGGCTCACCGGTCCGCGTCATCTCTGCCAGCTGGGGGAACCTGTTCTACTCCCGGAGCCTGTACAAAGCCATCTTCACGGCCCGGTCCCACGATATTCTCTTCGTCGCCGCGGCAGGGAACTACGGACTCCTGAACGATGTCCAGCCCTTCTACCCGGCCTCGTATCCCCAGGACAACATCATTGCCGTTGCTGCCACGGATGACACCGACCGGCTGGCCCCCTTCTCCAGCTACGGCACAAGGACTGTGGACCTGGCAGCGCCCGGTGTCTCCATCCTCTCCACGGTCCCCGGCGGTGACTATGCCATGTACACCGGTACCTCCATGGCCGCACCCCACGTCGCCGGTGTGGCGGCGCTCCTGTTCGGGGAACAGCCTGATGCATCATTCCTCCACGTGAAGAAGAGGATCCTCTCGGGAGTGGACAGGATTCCGTCCCTCGGGCCAAAGGTTGCCTCGGGCGGCCGCCTCAATGCCCTCGGGGCTCTCGAGGCTCCCTAGTGCATCCCTCCTGCATGCCGGGCGACCCTCAGAGTACCCTCACCATCTCCACCAGGCGGGCGTAGCAGACCTCCACCATGTGGTGGGGATGGTAGCGTTCCTTGGCCTCCCGCAGGCCGGGAACCCCCAGGTCGCTCTCCCGGTTCAGGAAGGGGTACCGGTCCCGGAGCAGGGCGGCCGTCTCCTGGCTCACCGCCCGGTAGATCCCTGCGCAGTCCGGGAGCCCCTTCTCGAAGTGGACCACCGCGGTCTCCGGGTTCAGCTCCTGGAAGATGGCCATGGCGAGGATCTTCCCGTCCACCCGGACGACGAGGCCCGAGAGGTCCAGGGCTGCGAAGTGGTCCAGGGCACAGAGGACCGCCTCCTCCTCGTGGGAGAGGACAGGGTCTCCCTCGCACCCCTTCCAGTCACACCACTGCTGCAGGAACTCCTTCACGTCGCCGGTGTTCGCCGGCGTGATGCCCTCGGTCCGGAAGTTACAGTTCCGCCGGAACCGGTTCAGCTGGTGCCGGATCGTCAGGTACGGCTTCCCCGGGAGATCGGCCAGATCTGCCGTCCGGTACACGTACTCAAAGAAGTTCCGGTGGGGATGGAGTGGTATTTCGGGGTAAAGCTCCCGGAACCATGCCCGGTCCTCCACGCCGAAGAGGACGAGGGGGGACTCCTCCCCCTCCCGCACCGCCAGCTCCACCACCCGGGCCAGGACCTCCGGGTCCCGGGGGCCGATGGGCAGCCGGAACCGGGTCTGTCCCCCCACGGTGCTGGAGATGACCAGGTGATCCCCGTGCTGCAGGTACCGGTAGTGGGCATAGTGCGCCCAGCAGAGCATGTTGGTGAAGGAGTTGTCGCTGTGGACCTGGGGGTACCGGGCAAACTGTGCCCGGAAGACCGGCGCGTCCTCCAGGGTGACCGGCCGGAACTCACTGCCCCGGATCATCCGTCAGATCCCCGCAGTACCGCATCGGCACGTCCCCCTCGTCCATGGCAAATCCCAGGTCCCCGTAGAACCGGTCCGAGCCCGGCTCGGCGATCAGGGCCAGCCACCGGATCCCCTTTCGGCGGCAGGCACCGATGAGGGCCCGGACCATCGCCGATCCCACCCCTTTCCCCCGGTATTCTGGGAGCACCACCAGGTCCTGGATGTACCCGTCCGAGATCCCGTCGGAGATGACCCTGCCCATCCCCACGGCCTTCCCCGTGGAGGTGTCGGTGGCGACCACAAAGGCCAGGCTCCCCCGGATCAGCGCGGGGATCTCCTCCGGGGAGTCCCGGGCCTCGTCCCACCAGCCGCCGGCCCGGTAGAGTGCCACGATCTCCCCGGTGTCCCAGGCATCCACCTCGTGGATCCTGACATGGCTGTCCCCCCGGATGCCTGTCCCTTTCATGCGATTCCCCACCGACTGCAGAGGCACACACCCGTCAGTTCCCGTGAGCCCACGGCGGATACCCTGCCTCTCCCCCCATGCAGGATCAATGGCATGGATGAGATGAAATAGGTGACCGGCTCCTTCCGGGAGCTGGAGGGGGGAGCCTCCCGGCTCCTTCCGGGAGCTGGAGGGGGGAGCCTCCCGGCTCCTTCCGGGAGCCGGAGGGGGGAGCCTCCCGGAGTTTCCCGCAAACGATATCATCGCCCGGTCCCTATATAACGGGAAAGACCTGGCCGGGGGAGTGGGAAGTCCTGTGCAGCGTGTATATGTGATCGGGCACCGCCAGCCGGATACCGACAGTATCTGCAGCGTAATCGGCTACGCGGAGCTGCTGAACCACGCGGAACCGGGGCGCTACCTGGCGGCCCGGTGCGGCGAGGTGAACGCGGAGGCCCGGTTTGCCCTCACCACCTTCGATCTCCCCGAGCCGGTCCTCATCGACAGCGTGGAGCCGGCGGTAGCGGATGTCCCGTCCCTGGATCCCCGGTCCGCCCGGGAGGATGTCCCTGCGGCGGACGTGGCGGCCATGATGGAGCAGGGCGACATGCGCAATGTCCCCATCGTGGATGCGGCGGGGCGGCTCCGGGGCCTGGTCAGCGAGTACGGCCTGGCACGGGCCTATGTGAAACCCCGGAAGGCAGAACCCCTGGAGGTGGGCCCCATCTCCGCGGAGGCCCTCTCCACCCTCCTCTCCGCCCGGATACTCGTCACGTCAGGGGACCTGCTCTCCGGGAGGGTCTATACCGCCATCGATGCCCTGCACGTGACCCTCTCCCGCCTCACCGCCCGGGACGTGGCCATCGTCGGGGACAACGAGCCGGCCCAGCTGGCATTCATCTCCGCGGGGATCGCAGCCCTCATCGTGGCGGAGGGTGCTCCCGCGGGGGAGCGGGTGGTGGCCGCGGCACGGGAGAAGGGGGTCACCCTGATCGCGAGCCCGATGGACGCCTTCAACGTGGGAAAGATGATCCACCTCTCGGCACCGGCAGAGCGTTTCATGGAGACCGACATCCCCGTGGTCTCCCGGGAGGATCCCCTTGCCCTCGCCAAGCAGCTGGTCTCCCGGTCCCGGTACCGGACCGCGTGCGTGGTGGAGCGTGATCGCCGGTTCGTGGGGATGCTCTCCCGCACCGCCCTCATGGAGGAGATCCAGAAGCCGGTGATCCTCCTGGACCACAACGAGGCCGCCCAGGCGGTGGAAGGGATCGAGCAGGCCGAGATCCTGGAGATCGTGGACCACCACCGGCTGGGGGTGATCTCCACCCTGGCCCCGGTGAAGTTCTTCAATGATCCGGTGGGTTCCACCTCCACCATCATCGCCCGGCGGTTCATGGAGGCCGGGATCGAGCCCTCCCGGGGTGCGGCAGGGGCGCTCCTCTCCGGTATCCTCTCCGACACGCTGGTGTTGCGGATGTCCACGACCACCGGCGCGGACCGCAAGGCCGTGGAATTCCTGGCCCGGATCGCGGGGAAGGATCCAGCGTCCTACGGCGCGGAACTGGTGCAGCACGGCATGCAGCTGGAGGGCCAGCCCCTGTCCGAGGTGCTGACCCGGGACACCAAGCGGTACAGCCTCTCCGGCCGGGAGGTGGTGATCGCCCAGGTGATGGTCCCCACCTTCCGCTACCCGGAGAAGGAATCCGCGGCGATCCGGCGGGAGCTCTCCCTCCTGGCGGAGCGCCAGGGTGTGGACATGTACCTGGCCCTCTTCACCGGCGTCCTGGAGGACGCGAGCCTGCTCTACGCCGCCGCGGATGATGCGCTCCTCACTGCTCTTGACATGCGCGACCAGCCCGTCCGCCTGGAGGGAGTCCTCTCCCGGAAGAAGGATTTCCTCCCGCGGTTCGGGCAGATGCTCCGCCAGCTCTGACCCGGGACCAGCCCGCGATGGGCCTGAAGAGACTGTCGTGCGCCGGAAGATTCCCGTTCTCCCCAGTCGGGTACATTAAAATAGAATTAAGACAAGTAAATTTGTGTTAGCGAGGGTGGCAGCATGCACATCATGGAGGGGTTCCTCCCCCTGGAATGGTGCCTGGTCTGGTGGGCCGTGGCGATCCCGTTCCTCTGCTGGGGTGTCTACCGGCTCCGGCGGGTGCTGGATGCGGACCGGGAAGCCCTCCCCCTCCTGGGCGTCACCGGTGCCTTCATCTTCATCCTCTCCTCCCTCAAGCTCCCCTCTGTCACCGGGAGCTGCTCCCATCCCACGGGAACGGGACTCTCCGCCATCTGCTTCGGGCCTGCCATCACCTCGGTGGTCTGCATGGTGGTCCTCCTCTTCCAGAGCCTCTTTCTTGCCCACGGGGGTCTGTCTGTGCTGGGGGCCAACATCGTCTCCATGGGGATCGTCGGACCGGCGGTGGGATACCTGGTCTACCGGGCGCTCCGGGACACCCGCGTGAACCTGTTTTTCACGGTCTTCCTTGCCTGTGCTGTCGCGGATCTCGTGACGTACCTGACCACCTCGCTGGAACTGGCGCTCGCGTATCCTGCGGAAGTCGGCGGGGTGGCCGCATCGTTCGGTGTCTTCTTCATCATCTTCGCCATCACCCAGGTGCCCCTCGCCATCATCGAGGGGATCGTGCTTGCCCTGGTCTTCAAGTACATCATCCAGCTGAAGCCGGAGATCATCTCCCGGCTCCGGATCTTTCCCGACGGGGCCATCCGGGCAGCACGGGGTGAGGGCTGATGCGCTACCGTCTGGAGATCCTTGCTCTGGTGGCGGTGCTCGCGTTCATCCTGCTGTTCCTCTATACAACGGCGGTGATGCCCGGGGCAGAGTTCGCCGGCTCCGACAGCGTGGGATCGGGGCAGATCGCGTCCCTGACCGGGAGAGAGATGGAGAGTTTCACCCCCCTGGTCCCCCAGTGGGAACCTCCCAGTGGCGAGATCGAGGCAGCCCTCTTTGCGCTGCAGGCGGCCTGCGGGGGCGTGGTCGCCGGCTACATCTTCGGCCGCTGGAAGGGAGAGTCAGAGAGGAAGGGACCGGACTGACCGGCCCGGGGCAGCAGGATGGATTACGGGTTTCTCGAGAACGTGGCACAGGAGAACGGTCTTATCGGCGTCTCCCCGTACGTGAAGCTGGCGGTGGGGCTGGGTGCGCTCCTTCTCGTCCTCCTCTCCCCCACCTGGGTGGTCCCCCTGCTCATCGCCCTCTCCCTGGGGATCGCGGTGCTCCTCCTGGCACGGATCGACCCCCACCTCTATGCCCACCTCCTAGCGGCACCGCTCCTCTT